>JAUSPT010000033.1 GCA_030652805.1 bacterium
CACATTATGCACATAATTAACAAAAAGAAAAAGCTTGACCAAAAAGAAAAATTTACTACTACTAATTTAATATATCAAAAAAAACAAAAAGGGACATTTTGATTTTGTTAAAAAGGGGACATTTTTAATTTGTCTTGACAAGCATAAAAAAATAGCTTGACTTTTATTTTTTTTTTGTTATCATGCAAAAAGTTAGTAGGACAAGGAAAGTGATATTGAGGCGATAGTCTCTCATATTCTGTCCTCGAATAAACAAAAGAAGGAGTTCGGAAGATGGCTAAAGGTAAGGTAAAGTGGTTTAATGATGCAAAGGGTTATGGGTTTGTTACACCCGATGATGGAAGTGATGACTGTTTTGTGCATCATTCTGCTATTGAGGGCGCAGGATTTAAGTCCTTGGCTGAAAACGACGTTGTAGAGTTCGACATAGAGAAGGATGAGAAAGGTCGTAATAGAGCTGCAAACGTAAAAAAGCTATAAAAAATATAGACTAAGTTACGAATCCAATAGATAAACCCGTTCAGTTAAGAAAGTTAGCTGGACGGGTTTTCTTTTTTTGATTTTTCATCTGATTTGCATTATAATCCCTAGACGTAAATATTTAGTAAATTTTAACATATGATACTCGATAAAATAGTTGAAAATAAAATACAGGAAGTTAAGAACAGAAAAATAGAAGAACCTGTTATTGAGCTTAAGGAGAAAATCGCTACTTCTGCTAAACCCAGGGATTTTATATCAGGTATTTCAAAACACGGGAAAATGAATCTTATTGCTGAAATTAAGAAAGCATCTCCTTCCGCAGGAGTCATAAAAGAAGATTTTTCTGTAGAGAAAATTGCCGAAGCCTATAAAATTGCAAAGGTAGATGCAATTTCTGTTTTAACGGATGAAAAGTTCTTTCAAGGAGAGATAAAATACCTAGATATGGCTAAAAATGTGATTGATGTCCCAATTTTGAGAAAAGACTTTATTGTAGATGAGTATCAAATATATGAGTCAAGAGCATATAAAGCAGACGCAATTCTCCTAATAGTCCGAATACTTGAGAGATCGCAGCTTGCAGATTATCTTGCTATGGCTAATGAACTTGGAATGGCTGTACTTGTTGAAGTTCATTCCGAAAGGGAACTTGAGCAGGCTCTATACTGCAATGCAGAAATAATAGGAATAAATAACCGTGACCTTGATACTCTGGAGGTTGATATTGAAACAAGCCTCAGAATAAAAGGGGAAGTTCCTGAGGATAAGATTGTTGTAAGTGAAAGTGGAATAAGAACAAGAAATGACGTTAAAAAACTTTCTAAATATGGTATACATGCTATACTTGTTGGAGAGATATTGATGAGAGGCGATAACATAGAATCTGAAGTAAGAAAATTAATTGGGAAAGAGTTATGAAATTACCTGATAAGCACGGTCGCTTTGGAGAATTTGGCGGCATGTTTGTGCCTGAAACTGTTATGCCTGCACTCTTGGAACTTGAAAAAGCTTATTTATCTGCAAAAAAAGACAAAAGCTTCCAAAAAGAATTAAATTATTACCTGTGTGAATATGCAGGTAGGCCTTCACCTCTATATTTTGCTCAAAGACTCACCAAAAGACTTGGAGGCGCAAAGATATACCTTAAAAGAGAGGACTTGCTACATACAGGGGCGCATAAGATTAATAATACTCTGGGACAAGTACTACTTGCCGTAAAAATGGGGAAAAAGAGAATTATTGCAGAAACTGGCGCAGGACAACATGGGGTTGCAACAGCAACTGCTGCGAGTATGTTCGGGCTGGAATGTGAAGTGTTTATGGGCACAGAAGATATCCAGAGACAGGCTTTGAACGTCTTCAAAATGAAGCTCCTTGGAGCAAAAGTTACACCTGTAACCTCTGGAAGCAGGACGCTCAAAGATGCTACAAATCAGGCAATTAGAGATTGGGTTACAAATGTCATGACCACACACTATGTTATTGGCTCTGTTGTAGGTCCCCATCCATATCCAATGATTGTGAGGGATTTTCAAAAAGTTATTGGTAAAGAGACCAGAAAACAAATTCTCAGGATTGAGAAAAAATTACCTGACTACATTGTAGCATGTGTTGGCGGAGGAAGTAATTCCATAGGGATTTTTTATCCGTTCATACCTGAGAGGAAAGTTTCTCTTATTGGTGTGGAAGCTGCAGGGCTTGGCATTAAAACAGGCAAGCATGCTGTAACACTGGGAAAAGGGACGGTAGGTACGCTTCATGGAAGTATGAGTTATCTCTTACAAGATAGTAACGGACAGATAAAAATAGCACATTCAATTTCTGCAGGGCTTGATTATCCGGGAGTTGGCCCAGAACACAGCTTTTTGAAAAAAACAGGCAGAGCTGAATATCATTCCATTACAGATAAAGAGGCTCTGGAGGGATTCAAGCTGCTTTGCAGGACAGAGGGAATTATTCCTGCGCTAGAGAGCGCTCATGCAATCGCTTATGCAAAAAAACTTGCGCCTAAACTCAAGAAAAACAAGACAATTATAATCTGTCTTTCCGGCAGAGGAGATAAAGACGCAGACACAGTAGCAAAGGTGCTGGGAGTAAAACTGTGAACAGAATAGAAAAGGTATTTCTTAATCTAACCAAAACAAATACAACAGCCTTCATTCCTTTTATAACTGCAGGTGATCCAACCCTTGCTATAACAAAGAAACTGGTTTTCGCATTTGAGAAAGCCGGAGCTGATATTATTGAACTTGGCGTTCCTTTTTCAGATCCGCTTGCAGATGGTCCTACAATACAACAGGCTTCTGAAAGAGCGCTTAAAAATGGAGTTTCGCTCCAAACTGTGATAACCCTTGTCAGAAACATTAGAAAGAAAAGCAGTATCCCTATTATCTTAATGGGATACTATAACCCCATATTTAAATATGGGGTTAATAATTTTGTAAAAGACTCTATAAAAGCTGGTATTGACGGAGTTATTGTCCCTGATCTTCCCCCAGAAGAAGCTTTTCCAATCTATAATAAAACGAAAAATTCTTCTCTTGCTATAATATTCCTTGCTGCTCCTACAAGCACAGATGATAGAATTAAACTAATTGCTAAAATGACAGAAGGATTTATTTATTATGTGTCCCTTACTGGTGTAACTGGGACTAGAGGTATGTTGTCAAAAACAATTGGGCAGAATGTATTAAGGATTAAGAATCTCACTTCCAAACCAGTTTCTGTTGGTTTTGGTATCTCTACACCGCAGCATGCAAAAAAAGTTGCATCATATGCTGATGGAGTGATTATAGGAAGCGCAATAGTTAAGTTAATTGAACAAAACCTCAATAAGCCAGACCTCCTTAGTAAAGTTACCTCTTATGTCAAACAAATGGTAGCTGCAACAAAAGGAGCAAGGTAAAGATTACAGGTTGAAATGTCTGCGGAAATTATTACTGTTGGAACAGAGCTGCTCACAGGCAGCACTATCAACACAAATGCATCATATCTTGCAGAAAAACTTACCTCCCTGGGTATAGAAACTTGTTTCCAGACATCTGTTGGAGATAACTATCCTCATCTGGAATCAGTGCTTTCTGAAGCAATTAAACGCTCAGAAGTAATTATTGTTACCGGAGGGTTGGGCCCAACTGTAGATGACATAACTAAACAAGCTGTCTCTAGTGTTCTAAAAACTCGTTTGGTATTGGAACCCAGCATCCTCTCAAAGATAGAACGGTTCTTCAAGGATAGAAAAAAGGAAATACCCTCTAACAATTATAATCAAGCTCTTATTATCAGAGGATCTATGATTATTAATAATGAAACAGGAACAGCTCCCGGCTTAATTATTGAAAGAGACAAAAGCACCATCATTCTGCTTCCTGGTGTTCCAAGAGAATTAAAACAAATGTTTGAACATACTGTTTCTAAATATCTCGAAAAAAAATACAGTAAAAATCTTGTCATTAAATCTCAGACATTAAGAACCTTTGGTCCTGGAGAATCAGATCTTGACGAAAAAATTACACATATTACAGAAAAATATTCAAATCCATGTATTGCATTTTTGGCCCATACTACAGAGGTGGATATAAAAATAACTGCAAAGGCTGGCAATCAGGGCATTGCTGATTCCTTGATAGCAGATGTGGAAACTCAGATAAGAGATTGCCTTGGAGACTGTGTGTTTGGCGCAGAGGATGAAACAATGGAGAAAATTGTTGGAGCTATTTTAACACTGCGAAATAAAACAATTGCTGTTGCTGAATCATGCACTGGAGGGTTGATCTCTAATCTCCTAACAAATGTCTCTGGAAGTTCAGCATATTTCATTGAATCTATTATTGCTTATAGTAATGAAGCAAAAATCAGATTGCTACATGTTTCTTTACACACAATTGAAGAATTCGGAGCAGTAAGCTCCCAGACAGCAAGCGCTATGGCAAAAGGGATAAAAGAACTTGCAGGTACTGATTACGGTCTTTCAGTAACAGGAATAGCAGGACCAACAGGCGGAACTTCAGAGAAACCAGTAGGCTTGGTTTATATCGGACTTGCGCATCAGAATGGAGTAGATACCTCAGAACACAAGTTTTTTGGAACCAGAGACATTATTAAACAAAAAGCTGCACAGACTGCATTGGACATACTAAGAAGACATCTTATAAATCAAACATAAAATAGGATAAATATCATCCGAAGCTTTATTTCTATTAACATTCCGGCTAAAATTAGGAACAGACTAGGAGAGATTCAGGATTACTTAAAAAAAGCTAACACAGGCCTACAGCTTGCGAAACTGGAAAACATACATATTACCCTGAAATTTCTGGGCAATGTTCCTGTTGAGAGCATAAATGACATTCAAGACGCAATTAATGGAAGTGTCTCAGGATTTGAGACATTTTCAGTATCTTTTGAGAAGACGGGTGCCTTTCCAAATCCAGAATATCCAAGAGTAATATGGGTTGGTATAGAAAAAGGCAGAGAGGAGCTTTCTCTTCTAAATACTAAAATAAAAAATTCACTTTCCATGTTTCCCCTGCATCAAGAAAATCGCAGATTTCAACCGCATCTTACTATTGCAAGAGTCCATTCTGGCAAAAACCGCAATAAGCTTGTAAATACCTTAGAAGAATTAAAAAATATTAAGCTAGGTGAAATGCTTGCAGAAGAAATCTGTCTGATGGAAAGCATGCTTAAGCCTCAAGGCGCGCAGTATAACATCTTAAAGACCTTCCCTCTAAATCATCTAAATAAATAAAATCTTTCTAATTTTCCTAAAATGTGGTAATAAAAATAGAATAAAATATTAATTTTAAGGAGGGAATAGTTATGGCTGATAAAAAAGCCCCGGAAAAGGACGGTGCACTTGAAAATGCAATGGCTCAAATAGAAAAATCGTATGGGAAAGGATCTATAATGAGATTAGGAGAGGAATCCGCTGCTATTGATATTGATGTAATACCTACAGGCTCAATAGCTTTGGACACAGCGCTTGGTGTAGGAGGCATACCGCGTGGTAGAATAACGGAGATATATGGGCCTGAGTCATCAGGGAAAACAACGCTGGCTCTGCATATTGTTGCCAATGCACAAAAGGCTGGCGGTATGGCAGCGTTCATAGACGTAGAGCACGCTCTTGACCCAAAGTATTCCAAGGTTCTGGGTGTTGATTTAGACAGTCTCTTAATCTCGCAGCCTGATAGCGGGGAACAGGCATTGGGCATTACAGAAACCCTTGTCAGAAGCAATGCTGTAGACGTAATAATTGTAGATTCAGTAGCTGCTATGGTTCCACGCGCAGAGATTGAAGGAGATATGGGAGATTCGCATATGGGGCTTCAGGCGCGGCTTATGTCACAGGCTCTGAGAAAACTTACTGCTGTCATAAGTAAATCAAAGACATCTGTTATATTCATTAATCAGATACGGCACAAAATAGGAGTTTTTTTCGGCAGTCCTGAGACTACTACGGGTGGAAATGCTCTTAAATTCTATGCGTCTGTAAGACTGGATATTCGCAGAATAGCAACAATCAAGAAAGGCGAAGCAGCAGTAGGAAGCAGAGTCAGGGTAAAAGTTGTTAAAAATAAGGTTGCTCCTCCATTCAGACAGGCAGAATTCGACGTTATGTATGATCAGGGTATTTGCAAAGAGGCAGGGATCCTTGATATGGCAATTGAGCATAAATTGATTGAAAAAGCAGGTGCATGGTTCTCTTATAATGAAGAGAAAATAGCTCAGGGCCGCGAGGGCGCAATCAGATATCTGGCAGAAAAGCCTGATCTTAGAGATAAGCTTGAAAAGCAGATAAGAGAAAATGCTGGGTTAAAGACTGTCTGAAGATGCATGCAAAATTAACTGACGCGGAAAAGATCCGCCTTTTGCCGTGGAGTATTGCCCACAATGCGGCAAATAATGTCTTTGCCTATTTTACTGTATTTGGCTCTGTGTTTATTCTGTTTTTAAATGAACTCGGCTTACCCAAGACCCAGATAGGATTTCTTCTTTCCCTCTTTCCTTTTTGCGGCATTTTAGCTTTATTCATTGCTCCGACGATTGCGCACACAGGTTTTAAGCGCACATTTATCATTTTCTGGGGACTGAGAAAACTTGTCATAGCTTTTTTGCTTTTAGCTCCATGGATTTTGTCGCGGTTTGGAATTCATGTAACCTTTATTTATATGGCTGGAATTCTATTGGTCTTTGCCATCTGCCGGGCGATTGGAGAGACGGCATACTATCCATGGTTCCAGGAGGTCGTACCAGATTCAATTCGCGGTAAATATACTGCTATAGACAACATATTTATTACTCTGACCGGTTCTCTGGCTATCGCAGTTGCCAGTTATGTGGTAGGACGCTCTCTGGGTTTGAGCAGATTCATGATCCTGATTGGGGCAGGTGTGGTTTTTGGCCTAATTGCGGTATGCTTCGCATCCTTTATCCCTGGAGGAGCACCAGTTCGTGACACTGCTGCAAAAACAGCACATTTCAAGCAAATGATGAATGTGCTACACGACAGGAACTTTCTTTTTTATAATGGCGGCATAGGAGCAGTAACAGTGGTTTCTGTAGGACTGTTATCATTTGTTCCTTTGTTCATGAAAGAACAGGTAGGGCTTAGTTCAAGCAATGTTGTGCTACTGCAGATCGGGACCCTATTTGGGGGGTTACTCTCCGGTTATTTATGGGGCTGGTCCGCTGATCGTTATGGGAGTAAACCCATAATGCTTTCAGGTCTGCACTTGATGGTTTTGCTTCCTGTATGCTGGTTGTTGATGCCAAGACATAGTGCCTGGAGTAGTTCGCTTGCCATGAGCATAGCATTTCTCGGCGGGGCGGCTAGTATAGGTTTGATGATTGGGAGTGGTAGGCTTTTGTATGTCGGTGTTGTTCCCACACAGAAAAAAACAGAGTATATGGCGGTATACTATGCATGGATTGGATTGGTAGGTGGCTGTAGTCAACTGATTGCCGGACGATCTTTGGATTATTTCAAAGGAATGGGAGGTAATTTCTTCAATCTAACGCTTGATCCTTATACTCCCCTCTTTGTTGTGAGTTTTATATTACTTATTGTGGGAGCACTGTTAATAAGACAGGTGCGAGTTGATAGTGATATGCCGACAGGAAAATTTGCATGTATGTTTCTTCATGGAAATCCATTTGTGGCAATCGGGTCTGTGGTAAGATTTTATTTGGCCAAAGAGGAGGGCGCCAGAGTATCAACGACCGAACATCTCGGCGAAGCAAAGAGTCCGTTAAACATTGATGAACTTCTCCATGCACTCTCTGATCCCAGTTTCAATGTCCGCTATGAAGCCATTATTTCAATTTCCCGAACGCGTCCAGATGATAGACTAGTCAATGCTTTGATTCAGGTTCTTAGTGGCGATAACCCTGATCTTAGTATTGCTGCTGCCTGGGCGCTTGGCAGAATTGGAGACAAGACGGCAATTGAGCCGCTTCATAAGACTTTAGTATCAGGATATCCATTGCTTCAAGCCCGCAGCGCCAGGGCACTGGCGACTCTGGACGATGCTCAAGCTATCCCTTTGCTGCTTGAGCGCTTCAAAAATGAGCCGAATTGCGGCCTGCGTATAGCTTACGCCTCAGCTTTAGGAACACTTAGAGCAACCGAAGCAACTGATGGGCTATTAACTCTCCTGCAGACATTACAGGATGAGTGTAACAGAATGGAGCTAGCTCTTGCTCTGGCGCGTATTGTTGGAAATGAGCACTACTTTGTTCGACTTTGGCGTCGGCCGCGTTCGGAAATAGGAACTGCTGCCTCACAAGCCATGCTTTCCTTGAAGAGGAGAATAAAGAAGTTTCATAGGGACAGCGATAATTTCATGACAGTGCTTGATGACTGTGCGGAGGCTTTGGCGGAAAATGACTTACAGCGTGGAACGACATTATTGAGCGACGTAATTGACAATTTACCTGTGAAAGAGTTTGGAAAGACTTTTGCGGCTATTCTCAAAGATTGTGCAGAGCGCCTGGATGAATTCGGTGCTTCACGTATTGAGTATTTAATTCTTTCCCTGCACACGATAGATGCAGCATTGAACTCTGTCAAGAACTAAGGTATAAGGGATTATGCAAAGTAAAAAAATTAGAAAATCCTTTTTGGAATTCTTTAAGAACAAAGCTCATACTATTCTTCCCAGTGCTTCGTTGATTCCTGTGCAAGACGAGACACTGCTCTTTACAAATGCAGGGATGAACCAGTTTAAGGATGTATTTCTAGGTCATGGCTCACGTAATTACAAACGCGTGGCAAACTCTCAAAAATGCATAAGGGTCAGCGGGAAACATAATGATCTGGAAGATGTTGGACATGACAGTCATCATCATACCTTTTTTGAAATGCTTGGTAACTGGTCATTTGGTGATTATTTTAAGAAAGAAGCAATTAGTCTGGCATGGGAGCTGCTTACTGAAGTATGGAAACTGCCAAAGGAAAGACTCTGGGCAACTGTATATAAGCCGGATGAAGAATCCTTTAATTATTGGAAGACTGAAACAAATATTGATACCAGCCATATTCTCCGCTTTGGTGAAAAAGAAAACTTCTGGGATATGGGAGAGACTGGTCCATGTGGGCCGTGTTCAGAAATACATATTGATTTAACTGAAAATGGCTGTAATAAATCTTTAATCAACGCCAATAATCCAGATGTCCTGGAGCTGTGGAACCTGGTGTTCATACAGCATAACCGCAGAGAGGATGGGTCGTTGGAGGAGCTGCCTTCCATGCATGTGGATACTGGCATGGGACTCGAGCGTATATCAAGAGTATTACAAAACGTAAGCTCAAATTATGATACTGACCTCTTTAAACCTATTGTTGAGGCTGTATGCGAAATCTCAGAAAAATCATATAGAGATAAATATGTTGTATCAATACAGGTAATTGTTGATCACATCCGTGCGTTGGTATTTGCGATAGCAGACGGAGTAATGCCCTCAAACGAAGGAAGAGGATATGTGCTCAGACGGCTTATAAGAAGAGCCTCAAGAAGGGGAAACGTGCTCCAGCTTAATCAGCCCTTTTTATACAGACTGGTTGGTTCCGTTGTAAATATTATGAAGGATGCATATCCTGAGCTGGAGACGCAAAGAGAGCATATAAGCCTTATACTTAAGAGCGAGGAAGAGCGCTTCCAGAAAACACTCCTGCAGGGAATAAACCTATTTCAAGAGCTTGTTAAATATGTTAAAAAAGATAAGAAAAAGCTCATCAGCGGAGAGAGTGCATTCAGGTTATACGATACATTCGGTTTTCCTATTGATCTTACCTGCGAAATGGCAAGAGAGCAGGGGCTTAAAGTGGATATAGAGGAATTTAATAGGGAAATGGCTAAACAAAGACAACGAAGTATTTCGCAAACTCCACTAGTTTCAAGGGTTACTGTTTTTAAACAAAGCACTCTGTTTACTGGATATAGTAAGTATTCTGATAAGGCGCAGATATTATGTATTCTAAAAGGTGGCAAAAAAACTGATAAAGCAAAACAGCAGGATGACATTGAGCTAATACTTGATAAAACATGTTTTTACGCTGAATCCGGAGGCCAGATTGGAGATACAGGCGTAATTTCCAGAGAAGATTGCGACATACAGATAAAAGATACTTATAAAATATCTGATACGTTTATTCACAAAGCTAAAATTTCTAAAGGCACAATCAAAATTGGTGATAATGTGACTGCATCTATTGATATAGCCAGACGCATGAGAATTGCAAAACATCACAGTTCAGCGCATCTTCTTCAATATGCGCTTCGCCAGGTTCTTGGCAAACATATCCAACAGGCTGGATCGTGGGTTGGAGAGAAAAGAATGCGATTTGATTTCAACCACTTTAACGCTGTTAGTAATGATCAGCTTAATAGCATTGAAGAAATTGTAAACCAAAAGATTATGGAACTTGTTGAGGTAAAAACCTTTAATACCTCTATGAAAAAAGCTAAGGAGCTTGGAGCTATTGCCTTATTCAATGAGAAATATGGGGAGACAGTAAGGGTTGTCCGGATAGGTGATTTTAGTGTAGAGCTCTGTGGAGGAACGCATGTAAAAAATACAGGAGAAATAGGATTGTTTAGAATAATCTCTGATAGTTCAATTGCTTCGGGGGTAAGAAGAATTGAGGCCTCATGTGGTGAGGCTGCATATAATATTATGAAAGAAGAGCAAGAAATTCTTGCGGAAACTTCTCATCTCTTACATGCCCCCGTATCTGAAATATCAAGCAGGGTAGCAACACTTATAAAAAATCATAAAGAGCTTGAAAAACAAAGCAAAAAATTTAAAAGCAAACAGGTAATGACAAATATAGATGATTTCATCAAGAAAGCCATTACAGTAAATAATGTAAAACTAGTTTCTGCGTCTCTGAAGAATATGGGGCATGAGGCATTGAGGGACATCGCAGATGTATTAAAAACAAAGCTGGGCTCATCAGCCGTAGTAGTACTCGGATCTGTAAAGAAGAATAAAGTATGCCTTGTAACAGCAGTGACTTCTGATCTTGTGTCTAAAGGTTTGCATGCTGGAAGGATCATTAAAGAGATTGCGCAAATTACTGGTGGTAGTGGTGGTGGTAGGCCAGACATGGCACAGGCAGGAGGAAAGGACGTATCCAAGCTTGATCAAGCTTTAAAACAGGTTCCTGAAATAATACGAGAAGGAATAAATGCGTAGAATCCTCGGATTGGATATTGGAGATAAGCGGATAGGAGTTTCGGTAAGTGATGAGTTAGGCATAACAGCACAGGGGCTTGAAAATATCCATAGAGAATCCGATGATCAGGCTATAAAAGAAATATGTAACCTAGTAAATCAGTTACATATAGAAGAAGTTATTGTTGGAATGCCTAAAAATATGAATGGCACTCTTGGTCCGCAGGCAGAAAAGGTAATGAAATTTTCGAAAGCGATAGCTTCTTCAGTACGTATTCCGATTAAACACTGGGACGAGCGATTAACGACTGTTATTGCACAAAGAAGTCTTACGGCTTTAAATGTAAAAGGCAGAAAAAAGAAGAAGAAAGTTGACAGGATTGCAAGTCAGCTCATTCTCCAGGGATATCTGGACAATAAATCCCTAAAGAGCAAGCAGTAATAAGTGCTGGACATGAATAACCGCAAATATATTCTTATAATCATTCTTGCAGGAATAGCCGCATACCTAACCTCTTTCCAGAACAGCTTTGTATGGGATGATATTGGTCTAATTAGCATAAATCCCTATATAAAAAGCTGGAAACATATTGGAGATCTTTTTACCTCCTTCCTCTACCATAAAACTGGTGAAGGTGGAATCTTTTACAGGCCTATTGTCTCGCTTTCATTTCTGATAGATTACAGCATATGGAAAGAGAATCCTGTTGGATATCATCTGACAAATCTCCTGCTTCATATTTTAAACGCTATTCTGCTATACAAAATAATCTTCTATATGTTCAAAGAGGAAAAGATGGCATTTTTTACAGCTCTTCTCTTTCTTGTACATCCAATTCATACTGAGGCTGTTACATATATATCTGGCAGAGCTGATCCAATAGTAACCTTATTTATGCTCTTCTCATTACTCCTGTTTATAACATATGCCCCTCAAAACAAGTTCTGGGGCATGTTTTATGCTATTACTTTCTATATATTTGCCCTGCTCACAAAAGCATACGCTATAGTCTTCATCCTACTTATTGGGGCATATGGACTTTGTTTTAAGCCAAAGATTAAATCACGGCATTATCTGATATTTTTTGTAATTTCATTAATTTATGGGCTAGTACGGCTGGCTCTGTTAAAGAATGAGACTGGAGTGTTTCTATTCAAACAAAATATGAACATGCCTCATCTTTTACTGGTTATAAGCAGATCGTTTGCCGAATACATAAGGTTTCTTCTATTCCCAATAAACCTACATTATCAGAGAGAGCTTCACATGCCTCATTCAATCTTCCAGCCAATTGGAATACTATCAATTCTTGTACCTCTTGCATTTATTCTTTTTGTCATCATTTTTAGAAAGAAAAGACCTGTTCTCTTTGGCTCAATATGGTTTATAGTAAGTCTTATTCCGTATCAAAGCGCTCTGCAATTAAATGCAACAGTAGCAGAGCACTGGCTATACTTTCCTTCAATAGGTTTCTTCCTTGTTGTCTCAAGTCTTTTGACGTCCCATGCAAAAAATATAAAGTATCGACATGTTTTAAATATAGCTCGTTATACTTTTCTTGTATTGATGGTTATTGCTGGAATAGTGCTTACTAATTCCGAGAGCCGTCATTGGAAGAATGAAATTACTTTATATAATTACATATTAAAATTCAGACCGAATGAGCCAAGGGTTCACAATAATCTTGGCAATGCATATGCAACAGAGGGAAGGCACGAGAATGCCCTACTGCATTTCAAAAAAGCACTTAAAATCGCACCAGGTTATTCTACTGCTTATTTTAATATGGGAGCTGTATATCTAGAAAAAAAACACTTTTATACAGCTGCTACACAATTTCAAAAAGCACTAACCTTGAATCCATCTTATACAAAAGCCCGCTTATATCTGGCAGATACATATAATAGATTAGGCCTGGCGTATTACAAGCAAAAGAATTATCCAAAGGCCAGAGAATTATGGGTAAAAGCCTTGAAGATTTATCCTGGATATTCCGGAGCAAAAAAGAATCTTGAGAGATTAAGGAGGTAAGACACTATGATTAATAACACAAAGGAGAAGAAATGTTGAAAAAACGGAAATACTTTCCGAACGCACCCGAATCCATGGGCAAAAAATATTATGTAGCGCAACACCATCCCAAAGCAGCGGATACAAATCCGGGCACGGAAAACCTTCCCTTCAAGACCATCTCTAAGGCGGCTTCTGTCGTTGATATGTACGATACAGTCATTATCGGTGCTGGGACATATCGTGAACAGGTACCCCTTGTGCGGCATGGGCACCTATATATCCCTGAAAGTTTGATTACCTTCAAGGCTGTTCCTGGCACAGAAGTTTATCTGAAGGGCTCAGATGTTTTTGATACCGAGTGGCAAGCTATTGGCCGTGGTGTCTACAAAGCAAAACTGCCGAAATTCCTGTTTGAGCAGGGGACTTACAATCCCTACGAGTTGAGCGGTGTGATAGATGAACCGGGGAAAGTTAGACCTGTTAAAGGAGAAAGATTGCAGGAAACACTCGGACAGATTTACGTAGATGGCGAAGCTCTTGAACAGTCAGATAGTTTACAGAGTGTGAAGAACACTCCAGGATCATTTGTTGTTTCAGCAGACGGTAAAGAAGTATTTGTGCACTT
>JAUSPT010000034.1 GCA_030652805.1 bacterium
CACATTATGCACATAATTAACAAAAAGAAAAAGCTTGACCAAAAAGAAAAATTTACTACTACTAATTTAATATATCAAAAAAAACAAAAAGGGACATTTTGATTTTGTTAAAAAGGGGACATTTTTAATTTGTCTTGACAAAAGGGGGACTTTATATTGCCTAATCTTCGGTTTTGAGATATCATAAATAAAAAAAATAAATTCGAAGCATGAAGCACGAAATGCGAAACAATATCAAATAACCAAAATACGAATGCTCAAAACAATGTTTGAAATTTTGAAATTAGGATTTTAGATTTGTTTAGGATTTCGATATTCGGATTTTTAAGTGTAATGTCTAAGAATCGGAAATAAAGGCAATGGGCATAATACAGGAACAAGAGCCGGTAAAATTAGTAACAAGTATTTTTTCTCAGGATAAGAATTTAATAGATTCCGTAACAAGAATGCTTGTGGATAAGTTTGGAAAAACAGATTTTGAAACAGAGTTATTAGAGTTCAATCAGACTAACTATTATGAGACAGAAATGGGTAAAGCTCTGTTGAGAAAATTCGTGAGTTTTGAGGGGCTGATAGAGCCTGATAGTATCAGTGATATAAAAATATATACAAACGAACTTGAAAAAAGCATTTCTCCGTCATGGAAGACTGAGAGAAAAAGAGATGTAAATATTGATCCAGGGTACTTAGACCTTGCAAAACTTGTTCTTGCAAGCACAAAAGATTTTTATCACAGAATATATCTTAGCCATGGCATCTATGCGGAAATAACACTTGTCTTTAAAAAAGAGACGCACTCTAAGGGAGGATTTCAGCCTTTTCAATGGACATATCCCGATTATGCGTCTCAGGAATATCGCAATATATTTAACCAAATAAGAAAAATATATAAAAATGAAAAAACCTGAACTGGTTGCACCTGCAGGAAATCTTGAAAAGCTAAAAGTCGCAATTGATTATGGAGCTGATGCTGTCTATATCGGTGGAAAAAGATGGAGCCTCAGAGCAAGAACTGACAACTTCACACTATCTGAAATTAAAAAAGCAGTTGATTATGCTCATAAACGTAAGAAAAAAGTATATGTTGCGCTTAACATATTTGCGCACAACAAGGACTTTGTAGGATTAGAAAATTATATAAAGAAACTATCCAGTATAGGGATTGATGCATATATCGTTTCTGATCCGGGAATTATCTCTGTTATTCAGGAAGTAAGCCCTGAGGCAAATATTCATCTTTCCACTCAGGTAAGCACTTCAAATCAACTAAGCGCAGAATTCTGGGAAAGGGAGGGCATAAAAAGAATTGTATTATCCAGAGAGCTCTCAAAAACAGAGATAAAAAATATTGCTAAAAAACCAAATTGCGGGATAGAGATCTTTATTCATGGGGCTATGTGTATGGCTCATTCAGGGAGATGTCTGCTTAGCAGCTTCATGACAGGAAGAAGCGCTAACCTCGGAGACTGCGCTCAGCCCTGCAGATGGAAATATTTTCTTAACGAGGAAGTAAGACATGGTGAATACTTTCCTGTTTTTGAAGGAGACAGAGGTACTTTTATATTCAACTCAAAGGACCTCTGCTTGATAGAACATATTCCTGAAATCTTTAAGACAGGTGTAAATGCTGTAAAAATTGAGGGGAGAATGAAAAGCCTCTACTATATAGCATGTGTAACAAGAGTATATCGGCAAGCAATTGATGAATATGCTTCCAATCCGTCAAAATATAGATTCAGAAAAACCTGGCTGGATGAATTAAAAAAAGTCAGCCATCGCGGATACACAACAGGTTTTTTCCTTAATAAACCAAATGATGAAGCCCAGGTATATAAGTCCTCATCATATATAAAAAATTACGAGTTTGTTGGCGTAGTCACTAAAATTATAAAATCAAACATCGCAAGAATTGAAGTTAGAAACAAAATATGTATCGGAGACAAACTTGAAGTAATTGGGCCAAGACTAGAAAATGACTGCAAGGAAGTTATAACAAACATGACGGATAAAAACGGTAATGAGTTTGAAGTCGCTAATCATGGACAGATTGTGTTTATGAAAACAAGAAATAAGCTAGAAAAAGGCAGCCTGTTACGCAGGCAAATTGATTAAAATGTATGTAGATTTACACATTCACTCATGCGCCTCTGACGGAACATTAACTGCAGAGGAAACTATAGCTGCCTGCATGGAGAAAGATATAACTCTATTCTCTGTTACAGACCATAATTCCATTGCAAGCAACACAGAAATACGCCGAATTATAGAATTAAAAGAGATATCATATATTCCAGGAGTTGAGATCACATCAACATTCAGAGGCAGAGAGTTTCATATCACAGTTTATGGGTTTGATGAAACTAACAAAGAATTGAGAGAGCTTTTGAGAAAACATACTCAAGACGTAGAAGAAAACTTTTGCAATAAGTTTATAAAAAGTTTCTCAAGCCAAATCCCACAGCTCAATCTGGAAGAATTTAATGCATATTTATATGATCTCCGAAGAGGAGGGAGTAAATTATTGAATTATTTACTGGACAAAAAAGTGCTCAAAAATCTTGATGAGTATTTTCTTCTTGCAGGGGATTTTATTTCAAGATTCAGGACATTCTCTTTGCCATGTGAAGTAATAGATATTGCAAAAAAAGCTGGAGGGTATCCGTTTTTAGCGCATCCTCCCGCTTACTATAGTTGCCTTGATCATTTCCCTGAGAAAGAACTTGATGAGTGGCGCGGGTGGGGAATTGCAGGGATAGAGTGTTATTCTCCATATTTTGGAGAGAGAGAGAACGAACCTTACATCAGTTTTTGCAAAAAAAAGGGACTGCTTATTTCAGGGGGGTCCGACTATCATGGTACATTTACCGAAAGAAAACTTGGCTCACAGCAGATTACACCTGATATGATTAATCTGGGGGATATACGAATTATTAATGAGCATGCACTTATGTTCCCGGCACAGGATTGAACTTTATATGTAACTTTTGTTTTTCCAGATACACATGCTCAATTCTTCTTTCAATCTTTCTAAATTCAGGATTGTTTTCCAGCCCTTCAACTAAGCCGGAGGCAATTTTGTCTCTTAATTCTTTAGAAGGTGTCTTGAATCCCATTACATTGCATCTGTCTATTTCCAGTTTCAATAAGCGGTCATTCATACGCAATTTTCCTGAAAGATCTCCATTAATGTATCGTTCCATAAATGGTATGGAAAACGTTATATTGATTTTATCTCCCATAAAATCCACATAAGCTCTATTCTTAAACTGGGGATTAGACGCAATAAGCAGATTCAAATCTCTGTCAGTAAGAACAAATTCTCCTCCCTTTTGTGATACGGATATTAATTCTCCAATCTTTTCTTTTATATCCTTTTCTTCCCCGGATAAAAAAGATACTTGCCTAATTTGAACTGGTTTATTTGAACTGTATTTTATGAATTTACTCCGCACAAAGAAGAGCATCGCTCCAACCGATATCGCAACAAACAGTACCAGCCCCCCACAACCTAAGAGACCCCAGAAAAAGCAACCCTTTTTCTTTTTTTTCTCGCTTTCTGCCCGTATATATTGCTCCTGCTCCACAACTGCCTTCCTAATTTTTTCTAATTTTCATTCCCATTCTATTGTGCTTGGCGGCTTTGAGGAAATATCATACACCACGCGATTTATGCCTTTTACTTCGTTTATTATTCTATTGGATATCCGCTCAAGCAGTTCATACGGCAGTCTTGCCCAGTTTGCTGTCATAGCATCTTCACTTGTAACTGCTCTTATTGCAATAACATTCTCGTACGTTCTTTCGTCGCCCATAACACCCACTGTTCTTATTGGTAACAAAACACAGAATGACTGCCACAGGTCATGATACATTCCAGATGCTTTGACTTCATCCATCAGAATCCAATCTGCATCACGCAGAACATCAAGCTTCTTCTTAGTTACATCACCTAAAATCCTCACTGCAAGTCCAGGACCTGGGAAAGGCTGTCTTTTAATTAACTCATCCGGAAGCCCCAATTTTTCTCCGACAAGCCTTACTTCATCCTTGAAAAGCTCTTTTAACGGCTCTATTAGTTTAAACATCAGTTTTTCAGGCAGGCCTCCTACATTATGATGTGTTTTAATAGTTGCAGACGGACCTCCTACCGGAGACCTGCTTTCAATAACATCAGGATATAATGTGCCTTGGGCAAGAAATTTAATTTTACCTAATTTTTTTGCCTCTTTTTCAAAAACACTTATAAAAAGCCCGCCTATTATCTTTCTTTTCTTCTCAGGATCCGTTATACCTTTAAGCGCATTTAAAAACTCAGACTGAGCGCTGATTTTCTTCAAATTGATACCAAACCCTTTAAGTCTGCTTTCTACGAGCTCTGCCTCTTTTTTGCGGAGCAATCCATTATCAACAAAAACAGCTATTAAATTCTTGCCTATGGCTCTATTAAGAAGCACGGCTAGAACAGAAGAATCCACACCGCCGCTTACCGCGCATAAAACTTTCTCTTTGCCTATCTTCTTCCTTAGCTCCCGAACTGCATTATCCACAAATAACTTCATATTCCATTCCGGCTTGCAACCTGTTATTTCAGTAAGAAAATTTTTGATGATTGTCTTGCCTTTAGGTGTATGTACCACTTCAGGATGAAACTGAATTCCATAAAACTTCTTCTGTTCATGTTCCATTGCTGCAATATGTGAATTGTCAGTTGCACCAATTATCCTGAAACCCCGAGGAAGCTGTGTAATCTTATCTCCATGGCTCATCCAAACCGGTTCTTTTAGAGACAAGTTATTAAACAAAGTCTCTCTGAATTTAACATTAAGAACTGCCTTTCCATACTCCCTTGCTTTTGCAGCAAGAACTTTACCGCTCAGCATCTTTGCCATGAGCTGCGCACCATAACATATTCCAAGCACAGGTAATCCAATATTAAAAATATCTTTATCACACACTGGGCCCTCTTTTCCAATGACACTGGCTGGCCCTCCGGATAGTATAATACAAGTCGGCTTATTACTGTATAGTTCACGGGCGTTGGTATCATAGGAGATTATCTTCGAATATACACCGCATTCTCTCACGCGCCGCGCAATAAGATGTGTATATTGAGACCCAAAGTCTAAAATAGCTACCCAGTCTTTATTCATTATTCTCCACTGCTTCAACAAAGATTTCTTCCAAAGACCTCTTTATCGGCATAACAGATAATATCCGGCTATTATTGGATCTTAGAATATCTATAACAGTATTAACAAGATGCTCATTTAGGCTAACTTCAAACATGCCTTTATCAGTTTCGTTTTCTCCTATGGAAATTTCGGGAATTTTGTTTAGCTTATTATGAGTTTCTTTATCAATGTTCATCGCTTTGATTTTAACCGCATGTTTCATAGTTAAAAGATCATCAAGCCTTCCAATTTTATTTAGTCTTCCCTTATGCAAAATACCTATTCTGTCGCAAATTAGTTCTGCCTCAGAAAGCTGGTGGGAACATAGAAAAAGAGTCTTGCCTTGTTCCCTTAATTTCAAAAACACATCTCTCATTTCCCTCTGCCCAATAGGGTCCAAACCTGATGTTGGCTCATCAAGAAGAAGAAGATCCGGATCATTAATCAGGGTTTGTGCAAGCCCAGCACGCTGCAGCATACCTTTGGAATATGAAGAAAGCCTGACATGTGCCTTTTCTGCAAGCCCGACTAAATCCAGTATTTTGGCAATACGTCGCTTTCTTTCTATTGATGCTATTCCAAACAAGCTTCCGCAAAAATCAAGCAATTCCCATGCTGTGAGATAGCTATATAAATACGAAACCTCTGATAAATAACCAATTCTGTTTTTTGTCTCTATATTGCCTAACTGCTTACCCAAAACCCAGCCTTGACCTTCGCTGGGAGATATAAAACCCAGTAATAACTTAAGAGTTGTTGTCTTCCCAGAACCATTTGGCCCAAGCAGTCCAAACGTTTCTCCCTTATTAACCTCTATATCCAGATGGTCTAAAGCCAAAACCCTTGTCTTTCTCTGGATGCCAAGCACATATTCCTTTGTAAGATTTTCTGTTTTCATTACTATATCTGTCATAATGCCTTCCCCCTATTTACCTCCCCAGAAGTTTCTATCCATACTTCTATATTGAATCGCTTCTGAGACATGAACAGCAGTTATATTTTTACCTTGCTCCAAATCTGCAATTGTACGCGCAATCTTTAATATTTTATCATAAGCTCTCGCACTTAACCCTAAACTATTCATAGCGGCTTTTATAAGAGACTGAGTCTGACCGTCAAGCTGGCAATGCTCTTTTATATCCTTTGCATGCATATGAGCATTACAAAAAATCTTCTTCCCTTTAAATCTTTGCTGCTGAATCTTTCGAACATTATTAACTCTCTCTTTTATTACAGCAGAGGTCTCAGACTGTGCCCTGTCAGATATCTCCTGATAATTAAGAGCTGGAACATCCACATGAATATCAATTCTATCAAGTAGAGGCCCGCTTATTCTAGAAATGTAGTTCTGTATTTGATACGGAGTGCATCTGCACTCTTTTACAGGATGTGTAAAATATCCGCATGGACATGGATTCATTGCTGCTACAAGTGTAAATCTGGAAGGATATGTATGAGATGCACTTGCACGGGAAATAGTGACAACTCCATCCTCAAGCGGCTGACGCAGCACCTCAAGAGTATTGCGCTTGAACTCAGGAAGTTCATCTAAAAACAATACTCCATAATGAGAAAGGCTTACTTCTCCCGGCCTTACCAGCTGTGTGCCGCCAATTAGAGCTACATCGGAAATTGTATGGTGTGGAGCTCTGAAAGGACGGGTTGCTATAAGCCCCTTTCCCTGAGGAAGAATACCAGCAATAGAGTGAACCTTTGTTACTTCTAAACTCTCTTCTAAAGTCATATCCGGCATTATAGTTGGTATCCTTCTTGCAAGCATTGTCTTACCGGCTCCAGGAGGTCCAATCATCAGCATATTATGCCCGCCCCCTATTGCAACCTCTATTGCTCTCTTTACATGCTGCTGCCCTTTAACATCTGAAAAATCAACATCATACACAGAGTTCATTCTAAAAATCTCTTCAATATCCACTTTAAAAGGCGGAATATCTTCTACCTGATTTATGAAATCCACTGTTTGCTGAAGGTTCTCTAATGGATATGTATCTATTTGATCTACAACGGCCGCTTCCTGAATATTATCTGACGGAACACAAAGAGAATGCCCGCTATTTTCCTTAATAGTTAACGCCATTGGTAAGACTCCTTTGGCAGGTCTAATATCGCCATCTAGTGAAAGCTCTCCAACAAAACAATGTTTACTTATAGTTTTATCGCTTATATAGCCGGAACATGCAAGTATTCCTAAAGCAATAGGCAAATCAAACGCCGAACCTTCTTTTTTGAGTTCCGCCGGTGCCAGATTAATTGTTATCCTTTTTTGAGGAAAAACAAATCCTGAATTCTTTATCGCAGCTTTAACCCTGTCACGGCTCTCTTTTACTGCATTGTCAGGAAGACCGACAATTGTAAGCGATGGCAAGCCGTTAGCTACATCAGTTTCTATCTCTATTAACTTGCCGCCAATTCCAACAACCGCACAACCATAAACTTTTGCAAACATATTCCCGCCGTATAAATCATCGTTATTCTATTATTATGGGGGTTGACACTCAAGAGCTATTCTGTGCCTATCACAACATAAGGACGAATATTTTTAAGTTTCTTTGGACTAATTCCCTTCACTTTGACTAAGCCATCTACTGTTTTATATGGACGTCTTGCTATAATTCTCTCAGCCAAAACTGAACCGATTCCCTTGATAGACATAAGTTCTTCTTTGCTGGCAGTATTTAGGTTGAGTAAGCCTTGCGTGGATTTGCCTTTTTTTATCTGACTCTGTAATTCCTTTAATTTTTGATCCTCTCTGCGTTGTTTTGCGCGGTCCTCTGCAATCCGGTCCGGATCACTCTCTGACCAAATGCCGACACGTTTTAGCATAGCCGAAGTCTCCAGATCGCGGAGCCTTTCAATCATTTCACTGCGTAGTATGCCATTGGGTGTTTTTCTGCCTATCCCGTAATTACGAGCAAAACCATTTTTAACGAGCAGACTCGCCAGATCATCTCCGTCAGCAGTAGTGATGAACCCGTATACACGGCCTTTGGCTGACCTTCCCAATGCGCTTGCAAAGGCTGTATGAATAGTAAAAGGGTTAGCAAGTATATGTTCAACAAAAGTTTTTGCTTTGTTGCCAAAATGAATGGTGCGTGCAGCCTGCGATAATCCAAAATATCGTGTTTGCTCCCGTAATCTTCGCGCATCACTTGTAGAACTGGCAGAAGTTTCAGGACAGTCAATAAAATAAAGCCTTACATGGAAAGATTTCCCACCGGCTTCCACAAAGAAACTATCTCCATCATTTGCCGAATTACTCACCAATTTTGCATTGGAGAACATCTGCAAATCAGCGGCATATGATTGAAAAATCCCTCCAAATATCAACACTGCTGTCAGCAAAAGAGTTCTGATGAGTGATTTGTTCAATTCATTCATAATATAGAAATCAGCCGTCTGAGCCAACCCCGTTAGACGGCAATGAAAGTCGGCTGGATTGCTTTGTTATAGGTTTTTGATCTATTTTTTTCTCGAAATTAATTATTCTTGATTGAGCTAAGGCGGCAAAAGCAATTACTGCTGTAAGAATTAGAATGCCCCAAAAATAAATTTTTGATGCTCGCAATAATTTATTACTTGAAGCGTTCATTTTTTCTCCGACACTACATAAAGCCTCTTTGAACGTAGCGATTTCCCCAGCAGTAAATTCAATGCTTTTTCCTAATTCATTAATATTCTTATTTGTTTCTGTAAATTTTTTATTTAGGACTACTATGCTCTGAGTGGCTGCTTCTAGATAATCGCCTTTGTTATGATTATCATTAAACCTTCCTGTTGGCGTCTTAATTTTATCTTCTTCCATATTTATTTTCCCTATAAGTATTACAGTTTTTATTCATTAGATGAATATATCCATGTTTTTGTTGGGGATATTCTAATATAAATTTTTGATCTTCTGCTTCCCAAATAATAAAGGACTGTTCTGACGAACTCGGATTCCCAATAAATTCAATAAGTTTTTCTTCAAGTTTTTTTAAGGATATTTCGGCAGCCATTTTATTTTGAATTATTTGAAAGGTAAGCTTTATCAATTTATTTTCTTTGAACCATAAGTAGGCAGAAGTGCCAAACATTATTTCAGTACCAGCCGTACTGTCTAAAATAGGATATATTGTATTTTCGAAGTCGTCATTCAGGTATTTTAGTCCGCAGTTTTTTGACCACCATACAATTTCATCTTTAGCGGGCTTTACGAGTAAACGATCGAAAAATCCAACCTTTTTGAAATCATGTTTTTTAAATTTTTCTTCATTTAGTTCTTGATCCAAAAATATGGGATAATTATTTACTCTTAAATTTAATTTCATAATTATTTTCCCCATAACATTAATCACTGGACGTTTACTGCTATTTTAACGCTACTATACTTAAAATTGCTTAAAACCTCAATAAAAATAGACAAAAGTGGTGAACACCGTGTCATTGCGAACGAAGTGAAGCAATCTCAGAGATTGCCACGTCGCTACGCTCCTCGCAATGACGGCTTTGAGCTTCCTCGTTAACGTTGTTGGCATTTATGTTGTAGGGGTTCAATATCTTGAACCCTTTTTATCTGCAACATCACCATTATTAATGGGCACAAAATATTGTGCCCCTACAAATATTGCCAAATAATTCTTTGCGTTCATGTGTGCAAATTGTCACATAGTAATATCTGGATTCTGCATAATTTTCTTATGCTTCATTGAGTTCGGATAGAAGTTCATGGATAAGTTCTTTAACAGTAACAATCTTATCAACACGATACGCATTCTGCCCGCAGAAAATGAGGCCGTGGTCCACATCACCAAAATAGGAATTCACAAGAGCCTGTGCAATACAATATCGCGCTTTGTCGACTTGACAGACTGTAAGACATCTATAGGGACACTTTATCTTCAGTTTTCCTTTAACTTCAAGGTCCTTTAAAAAACGGTTATTTATCGCCCGTCCAGGCATACCAACAGGACTTTTAATGATAACAATGTCATCTTGCTTGGCATCCAAATAGGCTTGCTTGAATTCGCGGGACACATCACACTCTTCGGTACAGACAAAACGGGTTCCCATCTGAACACCTGAAGCGCCCAGGGAAAGCATTCGCGCAATATCTTTTCCGTTATAAATACCACCTGCGGTGATAATAGGAATTTTCTTTCCGTATTTGTCTTCATAGGGTTTAATAGCTTCTAGGACTTCAGGCAGAAGTTTTTCGAGGGAGTAATCCTCTGGATGTTCCAGCTGTTCAGCTGAAAAACCGAGATGTCCCCCGGCCAGTGGTCCCTCCAGGATAAAGCCATCCGCGGTTCTTTCATACCGTTTGTCCCAGGTCCGCAGGATAAATTCTGCAATTCTGGCAGAACTGATGATGGGCACAAGATTTACACTGGTATCCTGGACTAAAGCCGGAAGTTTAGTTGGCAATCCGGCGCCGAATACAATCATTTTAATTCCTTCTTGTACTGCGGTTTTAATCAGATCGTCTACGTTGCTGAGCGCACCCATGAAGTTTACTGCGAGGTGGCCATCTGTCATATTCCTGGCTTTACGGATCTCTCTTATAAGTGCTTCCCGTGATATTCTTTCATATTCCTGTTTTGAATCCTCCAAATCTCCCAGACCAATACTGGAGATGGTGCCAATGCCACCTTCGTTTGCTACTGCTGAAGCCAGCGAAGCAAGAGAAACTCTGACGCCCATACCTCCTTGAACAATAGGAATATTTGCAGATATATTTCCGATCTGAAGTTTAGGAATTTTCATTTATATCTCCATATTTCTTAATTATGAGGCAAGCATTGCCTCCACCAAAACCAAACGAATTACTCATTGCCGCATTTAAATCAAGCGATTCAGCGCCATTGGTAACATAGTCAAGAGGACAATCAGCATCAGGTTCTTTATAATTAATGGTTGGCGGGATCATACCAGTAAACACACTCATTACAGTCGACACGAAATCCACAGACCCTGCGGCTGCCATAAGATGACCAATCATTGATTTTATTGAGCTGACCTTTAAGTTTTTTGCATGTTCGCCAAATACTTTTTTAATAGCTATACTCTCACATTTGTCATTTAAAACAGTGGATGTGCCATGCGCATTGATATATCCTATTTTTTCAGCATCCATATCAGAGTCCTGCAACGCCGCTTGCATAACTCGGATCATGCCATCGCCCTCGGGTTCTGGAGCCGTAAAGTGATAGGCATCTGCCGTATTGCCGTATCCGGCGATTTCAGCATAAATTCTTGCGCCTCGCTTGAAAGCATGTTTCAGATTTTCCAAAACAACAATCCCGGCTCCTTCCCCCATCACAAAACCATCACGATTTTTATCAAAAGGTCTACTGGCATTTTCAGCGCAATCATTTGGAGTCATGGATCGTGTGGCGCAAAAACATCCATAGGGGAGCGGGGTTATACATGCTTCGGAACTACCTGCGAGCATGATGTCGGCATCCCCTCTCTGAAGAATCCGAAAAGCATCGCCAATGGCGTTTGATCCTGTAGAACAAGCCACAGAGAGAGCAGAAAGGGGACCTTTTAATCCATATTTAATGGAAACCATGCTTGCTGCCATATTGATGAGCAGCTTGGACACAAAAAACGGACTTAAACCTTTGGGTCCACTTTCTTGAAGTATGGAATACCCATCTTCGATTGTCTGTGAACCCCCAATGCCGGAACCGATGATGACACCTGCCCTGTTTTTGTCAAATGAGAAAGATTCCAATCCTGCGTCTTCAATTGCCATTGCAGATGCAGCAATTCCAAATTGTGTGAATCGATCCATACGCTTTGCTGATTTTTTGTCAATCCATTCTTCAGCCTGAAAATCTTTTACCTCAGCTGCGAGCTTAGAACGGAAATCTGTCACATCAAAATGAGTAACTTTCGCAATTCCGTTTCGCCCGGCATTTAATCCTTCGCAAAAATCCTTTACACCTATACCAATCGGGGTTACAGCGCCCAAGCCTGTGATAACAACCTGATGTTCGTTCATGATAAGAAATCCCATATAAATTATCGTTATTCTATTATTATGGGGACTGACAATCAAGGACTATTCTTTGCCTATCACAACATAAGGACGAATCTTTTCAAGTTTTATATGGACATCGGAAATCACCGGCGTATTTACGCGTCCTGTGGTACTAGTTCAATCCTCAACGACTTGTTATAAACTTCTTAACTTCTTTACACATTTGTCTTTCTTGGTGCTTTATATACAAACCAATCTTCTTTGATTATTTCATGAAAATAGTCTGCTTCATCAATTAATATTTTGGCAGTTGTTTCCCTTACCGCAGCAATTTCTACCCTTACACCTTCCCCTTTCAGATGCAAAACCAAATCCACAAAATCCGAATCCCCTGACATAATGATAATGGTGTCAACCTTTGAAGCGAGTTGCGTTGCTTTGATAGAAAGTGGAATATCGGCAGATTTATGACACGGAATAACAGAGCCATAATAGTTTTCATGTAATCTATCAGCGAATTTCGAAGATATGGACTTGCCTTCCCTAAAATAAATTAGCCTGTTTAATCCTCTATTATTTAGCAATTTCGGGATTAACTTATCAAAATTAATCATTGCGTTTTTTGTTTTAGAGAGTTCATGGATACTCCGTTCAATATTGTTCCCATCGCATAGTATAGCTACCGATTGATTAATTAAAATATTTTCCATAATTGTTCCTAACATTAATCATTGAACGTTTACTGGTACTTTAATACTACTATACTTGAAATTGCATTGCCATACAATTTCTATTATTAGCGAGCTATCTCTTCCTCAGTCATTCCAAAATGATGCCCAAGCTCATGCATAACCACTTCTTTAACTCTTTTTTTTATTTTATCTTCATTGCTGCATAACATTTCAATAGGCTCTTTGTAAATAGTTATCATATCCGGAAGTACGTTTGAATAATACACCCCCCTCTTCTTTAGTGGAATACCTTGATATAATCCGAGAAGAGTCATGGGACTCTTTATTCCCTGTTTTCTGAGTATCTCCTTAGAGGGTCTGTCTTCTACTGATATACTCACATTATCCATTCTCCGCTGGAATTTCTCTGGTAGTCCGTCAACAGCTTCTGCTACGAGTTTTTCAAACTTATTCATACATTACTTTTACTTGCTTGAAGTAGAGAGGAGATTTGTCAGAAGAGAGAACCCTTTTAAATACAAGCTTATTTTCTTTCTTTACTAAGTCAGATATATCAAAAACAAATGAAGAATAGTCCCTTGATTTAGGCGCTTTCCAGAGCCCATAACTTGTAACATTTGATTCGCCAGTTGTGCGTTTATTTATCAACCTTTTTATGTCTTTTATTTGAGTGCCGTTAATCTTAATTATCAAAGCACTTACATAACCTGCTGGTTTCCTTGACTTGGTCCTTACCAAAAAAGAAAGGTACGCTTCTTTGACTTCCGGCAGAGCAAAGGAAAAACTAACTGGTTCCAGAGCAGTCGCTTTGACTTCCCTTTCCTTGCGAGTTAAGTTAACTTCATTCTTAGGATGCTCGGTTTTAGCCCTCGTAGCAGAGCTGATCTCTTCTTTTCGAGGTTTAACCTTTTCTTCTGCTTTCTCCGGGCTTGGTTCCTTGTCTCCTGATTCATAGATTATCTTTGCTTCCTTAAGAAAAAATGGAGCTTCAGACGAGGAATGAGGAACTCTGAGAAATATGATCCTGTTCTTATTTTTAATTAAATCAGTAATATCAAAGACAAATAAGGAATAGTCTCCGGAAACAGGAACTGTCCAGATGCCATGAGCATTACACCAATCATTTGTTTCTTCCTCTACCTTGTATTTGAATGGTTTATTTATCAATCTTTCTAACGTCTTTATTCTAGTCCCATTAATGTGTATTACTAAGCCCTTTGTATATCCTTTGGCTTTTTCAGGTTCTGATCTTATAAGAAACGATAGATATGTTTTGCATGCATCTTGTTTGACGAATGAAAAAACAGCTGGTTTATCGACTGCCAGTCTTAATTCCTCAACTTCTGGACTAAGAACAAGTTCCCCTGCCATTGAAGAATTTCCTATCAGAACAAAACTTAAAACAAGCAATGAAATTCTTAGTATCATGCTACTTCCATGTTTGTCTTTACCTTATACATAACTGGAACCTCTCCGCAATTAGGAAACTTTGGACACTTAATACAATCAGCCCAGATTTTGTGAGGAAGTTCTGCTCTGTCAATTCTAAAAAACTTCTTTTTCTCGAAAAACTCAGGTCTATATGTAAGCGCAAACACCTTGCTTAGACCCATCTGGCTCATTTCTCCAATACATGTTTCTACTAGTTTAGACCCTATTCCCTTACCTTGTTCTTCAGTTTTCACGGCAAGAGACCGTATCTCACCAAGATCTTCCCACATAACATGAAGAGCGCAACATCCGAAAATCTTTCCTGCTTTCTCAAATACAAAGAAATCCCTTAAGTTATCATATAATTCACTCAAGGAACGCGGAAGCATTTCCTCCTTGAGAGCAAATTCCATAATCAAGTCATAAATCTGTTTTATGTCAGCTACTTTCGCTTTTCTTATCATTATTTCTCTTTGCTATTCTTTCTAAAATTACAATAATTATGAATATACACACAGTTTGAACCAATAGTACACCTGCTCCCCATATATTAGCAAAACAAAGCAGTAAAGCATTAATCCCTACACAGAAGGTAACCAGATAAATAAACCATACTGCCTGTTTCTGTGTCATTCCTAGATTAACAAGCCTATGTGAAAAATGATTTTTATCGCCCTCTGAAACAGGTTTTCCATTTTTAATCCTTACAGCTAACACAAAGATCGTATCAAAAATTGGCACTCCAAGTATTAAAACAGGCATAATTACAGGGAACAATGTAGGGCTGCTCTTTGTATAATAGGAGCTTACAACTGCTAATACAGCCAGTATATAACCTATAAACATACTACCTGCATCGCCCATAAATATCCTGGCAGGATGCATATTATAACGCAAAAAGCCCAATATGCTTCCAGCAAAAGCTGAAAGTATTGTTGCAGTAAAAACCTGACCTTGTAATGCTGTTATTGCGAAAAATATTATAGATGCAATAAATGCCACACCTGCTGAGAGTCCATCCATATTATCCAGCAAGTTAAATGCATTTGTAATCCCAACTATCCATATAAGTGTGATAATACTGCTAATAAAATTGTTCTCTATAAAAAGTGTTATTCTTATACCAAAACTAATAAGCAGTAATGCAACCATTATCTGTGCCATTAGTTTTGTCTTTGCGGATAATTTGTAAATATCGTCAACCAGCCCCAACCCCAATATAAGTATTCCACTAAACAAAATAACAACTAGTTTGGGTAACACAGCCTTTATTGAAACGATTTCACTGAGTAAAAAATCAGGCATTAAGTGTGTTAGAGAAAAAATCTCAGAACAAAAGAAGAGTATCAACAAATTTATAAGCACTGTTCCTATAAATGCTATACATATTGCTACTCCTCCAAGTAATGGTTTAGGTTTTAGATGTATCTTCCTGTCGTCCGGTTGATCAAGTATGCTATGACTTATTGCAAATTTCCGAGCAACAGGAACCAGGATAAGACTTAAAAGGAAGGGCACTATAAAACAGCAAAAATAAACTACATACCACATATACTAATCCCCAAATTATGTAAATTCTATGGATAAAACTCGAAATCCGAATATCAAAATCCTAAACAAATCCAAAATCTTAATTTTCAAAATTCCAAACATTGTTTCAGTCATTTGTGCTTTGGTCATTTGATATTGTTTCGTATTTCGTGCTTCGTGCTTCGAATTTAATTTTTTTTGTAATTAGATTATCATATATTCCTTTTATTTTATCAATCATTGTTTCTATGCGAAATGCCGGATCCACAAGTTTTTTACCATTTATGCCCATTTTCTCTGCCTTTTCTGCATTATTTAGCAAATCTATTACTCTATCTGATAGTCCTTTAGTATCTTTAGGCCTAACAAGATAACCTGTGTAGCCCTTATGCACTAATTCCCTGGCACCATCAATATCAAAGCTCACTACAGGCTTGGACATTGCCATTGCCTGAGGTATAACTCTTGCCAACCCTTCTCTTAATGAAGTATGCACAACTACATCCATTGCAGCGATAAATCTTGGCACATCATCATGCGGGACAAGTCCAGCAAAAATAAATCTATCTTTTAATCCCATTTGCCTAACCATCTCTTCTAATTGTCCCCTTAAAATTCCATCTCCTACAATTAAAAAATATACATTCTGCACGCACTCCGAAATATATTTCGATGCGCTGATAAAATATTCATAGCCCTTTAAAGGGAAAAGCCTTGCTACTTTACCTACAACCTTAGCGTCAACAGGCAGCCCGATATTTCTTTTTGCTTGACGGGAACTTGTTTTCTCATCTATAAACTTACCTAAATCCATACCGCTATAAACCGTTACGTATCCATAAACAGGTTTTACGTCTGCAGCCTGCGCTTTTTGAGCCATATTTTCGCAGACAGTAATTATCTTATCTGTGTATTTCCCGGCCAATCTCTCCAAGCGGATATAAAGAAAGTTTAGAAACCTGCTCTGATACGGATGAAACGGCAAACCATGTATTGTATGTATGATTACACTGCGTCCTGCCAGTTTTGCTGCAAGTCTTCCAATGATACCTGCTTTTGAGGAATGCGTATGTACTATATCAAAATCATTCATCCTTATCAGTTTATATAAAGATAAAAAAGCGCTTATGTCTCTAAAGGGATTTATATTCCTTGTCAGTCCGTTAATGGTTACTAAATTTACTCCGGATTCTTTTGCCTTGCTCACGAGACTTCCTTCAGGACCTGTGGTAGGCCCTGAAGCTAATGTAACATCATAGGCAGGATCCTTCATCAATCCTTCCACTGTGTACAATGTGTTTTCCTGCGCTCCACCCAAAATCAGGCGAGTAATTATGTGAAGAACCTTTACTTTTTCCATAACAATCTATCTATTCCTATTGATGCCAGCACAATAACAGCAGGCATTAGGGGAAGTCTGAATCTCATAGTGCCGTAGAATACCATGCAAAAAATGCTGGTATACACTATAAGACAGTACAAAGGTAAAACAAGTTTCCAGTTTCGTATACTCAAAAATATTCCAATAAGAAAAAACGGAAGGATCAATCCATAAGAAAATATGCTTATTAATTTGTATTTTATGTTGGTGAAGCCGGATGTCCAATAAGGAAAAACCCTCCACAATCTCCCAACTTTTTTTACACTCATTTTAAGAAAAGTTACAGGATTGTGTCTTATAAATTCCAATCCTTTCTTAAACATATATTTAGATGCTTCAAATTCTTTCATGCTTCCTGTCTCTTCCGGCTCTATAAAATCAACGTGTCTAATGCACCCGCCAGTTTTATTCATCGGGTTATTCCCGCTGTAAAAAACTCGCCCTGCTTCAGTAGTAATAGGAATAAATTTCTCAAAAACAATATAGTTTCTTATAGTCCAGGGCAATATTACTAAAAACATAGTTACTAAAATTATAGCACTGCCTTTAAGTCTGCGTTTAGGCACCCAAAAATAGCACATTACAAAAAACAGTCCAAATCCCATTGCAATAGGTCTTGTAAGCACTGAAAGTCCCAAAAATATACCCGCTAACAATGAGTCTTGATAGGAACCTCTTTTTACAAATCTGATTAAATATAATAAGGATAAACAGGAGAGAAAAACAAACAAAGTCTCTGTAAGAACGTACGCGCTATAGAAAACATAAAAAGGATAAAACATAGAAATACATGCAGAAATCATCGCAGCTCTTTTAGAAGCAATCTCTTTGCCAATTAAATAGGTAATAATAGGAACTAGAGAACTTATACAAACTTGAAAAATTCTTGCCGGCCAGTAACCTTGTCCAAAAAACTTAAAAATTCCGGCAAGAATAAATGGAAAAAGAGGAGCTCTGTTTGCTAAAAGGTTTGAATCAGGCAACATGTTGAACCCATTACCTGAGGCAATGTTTTTTGCAATCAGAATGTACTGAGCCGCATCGCCAAAAAGAGAACGCTCAATGTGTATTATGTGCTGAGAAAAGAAATAGAGATATATAAATCTGACAACAAAGGAAAATAAGAAAATATAAAGTGCAAAAAGATGTCTATGTTTTTTATCTGGCATTATTTATTTTAATATTATTGAATATTTAGTATACTCAAACCATTGTTTAGCTGCAAATCTTATTATGCTATCCTGAAAATTTTTGAGACAAAGAAAAACCATGGAATGCAAAATGGTGACATCCAAAAAAGCAGAAACAAGTAAGATTTCCGTCATGATATTGTCTCTTCTAATGCTTATTTCCGCATATGTATATACAAGTGGAATAAGATTTGGACTTCCATCTCAAGCCTTAAACAACCTATATTTTACAAACAAAGACAGCATTCAAGCTACAATGGCAAAGATTAAGAGCTACTCCCCAGAAGAAATATGGAAAGGCATGAGAGTGCATTTAGTCTATCATCCCGAAGAAGTAGAAAAAAAAGCGCCAAGAAATCTGTACAATTCTATAAGAAGTTACCATCCAGACGAGTATTATCTGATAAAAAGCTTATCTACTATGAATCCAAAAGAATTGGATTTTAATCCTAATCAGTTCGTAGTTGGTGGAGCGTATCTATACTCGATAGGGTTTTTACTTTTTTTACTTTCTAAGTTTAATTTAATTGCTATTACTTCTGATCTGGCTTTCTATTTTCTTCACCCTGAAGAGATTGCTAAGTTTTATATAGTTGGAAGATTTGTAACAGCGTTATATGGGATCAGTATTATTGTTTTAAGCTACTTCATATTTAAAAAGGTGTTTAAAAATAATATTGGTTCATTCATAAGCAGTCTCTTAATTTTAGTCACGCCTCTAATGTTATTAAATGCCCATTATATGTATGTTGATGTTCCTGGTTTATTCTGGATAATGGCGTGTTTGTTTGTTACAACCAAATTTATTGAAAGATTTTCCTTCAAAAAAGTTTTCTTAGCAGGTCTATTTTCTGGTCTTGCCTGTGGAACAAAGGTAACCTTTGGCGCAACTCTGATAATACCTGTAATCGGAATTCTTCTTAGTTATAAGGATTTAAAACAGTTATTTAAAGGACTTGCCTTAACCGTTGCAGTGTTCTTGCTCTTCTTTTTTGTAACAAACCCTTACTTCTTTATAACTTTTCCCAAACCTTTGATTGCCTTGAGTGAGCATACAGGTTTATCTTTTAGCTGGAGGTTCTATATTTCCAGCTTAAAATATGGCCTAGGCATTCCTCTTCTTGTTTTTATTTTAATTGGTATTCTAATTAAATTATGGCTCTTCAGAGAGAATAAACTTTTTGAAAAAAAAGCAGTGTTACTCTTCTTATTCTGGGTGCTTTTTTTCTTTGTTTTTATTTCTTTCTTTTCAAAAACATTTTCCAGGTATATTCTTCCCATTGTTCCTTCACTCATTATTCTTGGATGCAGTGGATGGTTTGAACTATTAAGCAAGCTGAAATCCATAAAAAAGCATATCGGTTATTCTATAATCATCTTTGTTCTGTTATTTACATTCTGTTATGGAATGAGTTATGAAAAACTTTTGGCAAAAAAAAATGTGCGGACTGAGGCAGGAGAATGGATTGCAAAAAATATAAAGCAATCCTCAACTGTTGGAATGACAGAGATTCCATGGCAGCTTCAAATGCCTCCTATAGATGAAACCAAATATAAGCTTATGATAGTGGGACATGACTATTCTGAATTGCCGAAGAAAAAGCCCGAGTATTTTATAACATCCAATATGCAGTATGGATTTAATTACACTGTTCCGGAGATTAAAAAAGGTTCTCTCTCTACAGGATTTTTTCATAACTTGTTTACGTCTCGCGAGTATGAGATATGCAAGGTATTCCATAAGCCGCTCTCATTTTTGGGAATTAGATTCAAGCAGTTTGGCGCTTCACAGGATCTCTGGTATGTAAATCCAATCATAGTAGTGCTAAAATCTAGAGAATAGTGGAAAAAAAAATTATATCTTTAATCCTCGCTGCTTCATTTGCTGTATATGCTTACAGTTTACATAACTGGTTCTGCCTTGAAGATTTTCGACATATTGCGAATGCTTTTTTAATAAAAAGAAATTTTATTTATTTATTGAGGCCTGTAGGGTCCGACAGAATAACCATACAACCTTTCGTTTATTTCATGTATTATTTTAATTATGTGATTTTCGGAATAAAATCATGGGGATATCATCTTACAAGTATCCTGAATCATTTAATAAATATCTTGCTTCTATTTTTTCTTGTCAAAAAGATAACAAAGGATAAACTATCCGCCTATTTTGCCTGCCTTCTTTTTGCTCTATCCTTTGCTTTTTCATCTGCAATTTTTCATAACGCTCAAAAAGACGAACTTGCAAGCATTTCTTTTTGTCTTCTCTGTTTATTAACGTTTGGGAAATGGCTAAGAGTTAAAATTAAAAGATACTATATCTATTCGTTTATCTTTTTTATATTTGGGTTAATGACTCATGCAAGCATTATTTTGTTTCCTGTTATCCTTTTTTTGTATTGTTTCTATATTGAGCAAAAAAAAATCGAACTCAGGATTTTTATTCCTTTTTTAGTGACTTCTCTTGGTTTTTTTCTTCTGGCAAGATACTCCTCTCCCTTAGCTGCATCAGTTTTCAGTCCCGTTGAAGGAGGAAGTGGATATAGCTTAATTGGAATTCATCCATGGAGAAACTTGGCAAATTATCTGGTAGCGCTCTATTTCCCAAATGTCACTCAAAGTATTTCTGTTAATCTTGATAAGCTGCCTTTTTCCTCTCTTCTGATTTTTACAGTAAGATTGCTTTTGGTTATTACTCCATGTATATTTATTATGCTTTTCAAATTCGGGAATAGGATTGTCCGCTTTTCAATTGCATGGATTGTGATTATGCTCTTTATGTGCCTTCTTTTTACATCTCCAATTTCAACATATTATCTCTACTTTGCCTTTCCATGTTTTGCGCTTATGGTGGGAAATGGACTTTCTGTTCTCAAAACAAAGATAAAAAGGAAATTTCTATGGAAAATAGTTATGTGTGCTTTTACATGTTATCTTCTAGTCTCAATCTTTATAATTCAAGTAATTGAAAAAAAGTATGAAACAAAAGGCAAAAAGAGTTACAATGTTCTTCAAAAAATAAATCAAAAGATACCCTTTTCTCAGGAGTTGAAACATTTCTATTTTATAAATGCTGATGATTTCAATGTAAACTTTCTTTCTGAAAATATTCAACTTTTTCGTCAGGATAGGATTATAGTCCATATTTCGCTTTTTGATACAAACGGCTCTATAAATTATGACTTACATAAAGAATACCGCAAAAAAGATCCTGAGTTTAAAAACGTAGTTACAAATGGCGTAGCTGCATATCATAACAGCTATCTTATCAGGTTTAAAGGTGATCAGATATTGAGAATAAGAAAATTATGAATAATATAGGTATATAAACCCAATCAATGTTTTTTTCTATTGTCATACCAGCTCGAAATGAAGATGAGTCTATTAAAAAAACCGTATTAAATCTTTTACAATCATTACATGAGAACTCAATATACTCAGAAATAATTATTGTTGACGATGGCAGCACTGATAAAACAGAGGAAGTAGTGAAGCATATTATAACAACAAACAGTTCAGTCCGTTATATAAAGAATATGCCCCTTCATGGATTTGGTTTGGCAGTTAGGAAGGGATTGGAAGTATATAGAGGAGACGCAGTTGCAATACTTATGGCAGATGGCTCGGACAGCGCAGAAGATGTTGTAAGATGTTATAAAAAGCTGAAAGAAGGCTATGATTGTGTGTTTGGATCCAGATTTATTAAGGGAAGCAAGGTTAAGAACTACCCTGTTATAAAACTAATATTGAATAGGATTGCTAATTATTCCATAAAAATATTATTTGCATTGAAAACAAATGATGTAACAAATGGTTTCAAGTGTTACCGCAGAAAAGTAATAGAAGGAATAAAACCAATATTATCCGTTCATTTTAATTTAACAGTAGAACTCCCGCTTAAAGCCATTGTTAGAAAGTATTCTTATGCTGTTATTCCAATAAGCTGGCATGGCAGAGAAAAAGGAATGGCAAAATTCAGAATCAAGGAGATGGGCAGTAGATACGTGTTTATAATTTTATATGCATTACTTGAAAAATGGCTTTCTAAAGGCGATTATATCCAGCGAGAAAATAATTAAAGTTAATCTTCATTTCAATTTAAACAAGTATAATTTATATTTATATTCGTGATACTTGTGAATATTCTTAAAACTTTCTCTTAATCCCTTAAGTGTGTTTTCTTCATAAAGATACTTCTTAATCAATATAATTTCTCCGTTCTCTCTCATCCATTCCTCAAAGTTTTCTCTGGGTCTTTCAGAGTGAAGAAGCATCCACAATCGTTTATGCTTTCCTCCATATTGTTTGATTTGCTCTGGCTTGTCAAATGGATTTATTCTACAAATCGGAAGAATGCCTTTGTAATAATGAGGAAATCCCTCCATTAATCTTCCTAAAAGAACTACATCGTCTTTTTGTTCATTAACAGTAATCTCATCTGTGATTGCCCGCCATGGAGTTATCATATCAACATCAAAATACTGCCTGTTTGTAAAGTAGTTATAGTTTGAATATGCACAAGCAAGTATAATTACTGTACCGACAATCCACTTGAGCCATGAATATCTCATTCTTACAATACCTGTTGCCAGTATCAGACAAAAAGCAGGCAGGCTTACTAACAATTGTCTTGGTGCATATAACGGTAGAAATATGCCTATAATGAATGGGATAAATAACCAGAATAAAATTATTTTCTTATATTGATTATGTTCTCTAAGTAAATAAATCACTCCATAAATAAATACAATAAAAAATGTCGTAAGTAAAGGAACTGCCATGTATAGATTAAAAGGATACACAGTCTGTCCGAGAGTAAAACTATAAAAAAAGTATGCTGCCTTAATAAAATAACCGAAAGTTGACGAGGTATAAATTGTTAAGACACTGCCCCATTCTCCATTTAACCTGGCCAGGATATTTAGTCCTATCCATGGAAGAAAAAGGCAAAGTATAATCGTATTTGTTCCAATCCAATGCCTTAGTTTTTTTCTTTTGTAAATTAATAAAAATATTCCCTGAGCAATTATAATAAACCAGCAGTAGTAGTGAGTATATACTAATAAAATGGAAACTATTCCATATATTAACCACTTATAAAATCTGTTTGATTTAGTTGATATTACAAGCCAGAAACTAAACATTGAACAAACTGATAATAAACAGACTAAAGAATATTCCCGAGTCATTCTTGAGAACATTATGTGAAACGGTGACACAGCCAGAAAAAACACAGATAATAATGCAACCTTTCTATCAAATAGTTTCTTGAAAAAGTAATATGAGATTATAATTGTCATTACGCCAAAGATGGATGAAAGTGTTCTTACAAAAGCATCTGATATCCCGAGATTCAGCCAGAAGTGGAGCAAAAGATAATATAATGGGATATGCGGAGTGTTACGAATAAGATTTGCCAGCATAGAGGATGCCGGTTGCAGGGCTCTATTATAGGATTCCAGCTCATCACACCAGAAACATCTGCCTTCAAGGTTAATGAAGCGCAGGATAGATCCTAAAATTAGAATTAGAATAAAGATCCATTTGCTATGTATTTTTTTTAACATAAATGTCATTTTTATATATCTGAAGATGTTTTGTAAATAGTTATCTTATCTCTCCACTGGACTGAAGAGTAAGTATCGTCTATCGCTTTTATTTTTATATATTTATTGCTTTTGGCAATGTAATTTCCTATATCTGTTGCGGCGCCATTCTGTATCCCTTCATATGTTATAGCACAGACTAAGTAATTAATATTAAGTTCTTTAATAAATTTGCCTAATTCAGCCGGCTCGTAAGGTAAACACATAACTCTTTTATCTGTAAGATAGGCTATTTCAGGTGGATACCCGAACTCTGCCATAATACCATCCCCTTTTAAGCCTGATAAAAAATCACTGGTTTTTTGACATTGGACTTCCTTTTTTAGATTAAAAATGATATGCGGATTTTGTGATATCCATAGAGGAATAAAAATTACCAATTCAAGAATAATAAGGATCAAAATTGTTGAATTACGAATCGTTAATTTTGTTTTTGATATCATATAGCCAAAGCCTTTTATTATAAAGTAATATACTGGAACAATTGCAATAATCGCATATCTGGCAGCCCCCATTTTATTAGTGAGAGGAAGAAGGGATATAAATAATAAGATAAGCATAAACAGGTCAGTATTGTTCGCGATACATCTCCTTTTCATTGCTCTTATAAAAGAAAGGATTATTCCGCTAATCAGTGCTGTAAATAATGGAACATAAACAAAACAAAGGAATAGTATCTTATGTGTTTTGTGTAATGATTGACTCATATGTGCTGGCCATATAATGTTTATTAGCACTCCTATCTCACTTATATAATGTTTGATGCTTGTTGAAAACCCTCCAAAGCTGAGAATTTTTTGTGTATTTGGTAAGAACCATGGAAAAATTATCTGCTTTATTTTTACAGCATTAAGGTTTTCAATAATTCCGTCCACCCCTGCAGGATAATAGTTATTTGAGGCAAAGACTTTGTATTTGATAAGAATCCATGCTATGGATGACAGAACACATATCAATATTGGCAGGATCGGTTTTATATCTTTCAAACCTTTTTTTGCATATACAATGTAACCCGCCAATAAAATTAATGGCAACAGCAGAGCTTGATCCGCTGTAAACGCTGAAGCAGAAGCGAACACTGCAGAGGCTATCAACCGACCAGAGGAGTTGCTGGAAACTCCTCTGATAAAAAAGTAGATTGCTCCTGTAATTAAAAATAAATAGAAGACTTCTTTATAAATCATGTGTGAATAGTAATATGTTATCCAATTAAATGTTACGAGAAAGATACTGAAAAACAGTTCTTTTTTGTGAAGTTTCATAAAGTCCATCAGCTTGTAAAAAAGGATTATAAAACCACATATTGAAAGAAACGATAATATAATACCAGCCAGATAGTCAGTAAAGAATAAGGAGAAGAATCGAATAAAATAAGGGTATAATGGCGGATGAACTAAATACAGTGAATGATTATACAGTCTATGGAAAGGGAAATTACGTGCAAGTGTCAAATACTTCCCCTCATCCCATTGAATAAAGAAGGTATCAAAATCAACAAAGATTCTAATAGTTACAAATATTCCTATTTGCAATAGTATCAAACTGTTTAAATTAAGGATGCTACGATTTGATTTTTCAATTGTCATATCACTAACTTTCCGTAGGTGAAAATTTAAATAGTCTAAAATGGGCTATCCCCGTCTTTTGTAAAATATATTTTAACGTGACCCAAATTGTTTGGATTCCATACTTCAGGCTTCTTCTAAAATTAATTGATGATGATGATGGGAAATAGCGTGTGGGAATTGGAATATCACCTACACGAAATCTAGAAAAAATAGCTGTAACACCAAAATGATAATGTCCTATTTGGCCAAAATAGAAATGTCCGCTTTTAAGGAAGCTATAATACCCGATTTAAGAGGAGGGTATTATGGCAGAAAGGGACATAATCATGGCGAGTCAAAGGGAATTAAAGCGG
>JAUSPT010000035.1 GCA_030652805.1 bacterium
TTATCAGGGAATTCAACGGTAGGCGAGTTACGGAATATCCTGCCTAAAAATTGAGTGGTTTCGTCATTGGCAACTTCGTTCTGGTCAAAATCTACGGTAGGATCGAGTTTACCGAAAGTAGCGACCGCTTTATTCATAAAGAGAACTTGCTCATACCAGAATTCGGTTAATTCTACTTTGGCATCGCTATCCCCGGCATCTCGGTTAACGTTACTATATAAGGTAAGGTTATCCTCTAAGCCAGCTCCCTGGCCAGCCTCCAAATGCAAGAATGCCCTGCCGTTAACTTCCTTAAACTCTTTAGCTAAAGTTACATCTGCCGAATACGGGGCATCGGCGCGGGATTCCTTATGTATCTGACCGTCACGGTAGTTGGTATTATCAGCTCCCTGCACGATCATTGTACCGCCCACCCCAAGCTCAAGGCCTTCCATAAGCTGTATGGGCGCACCCGGAACACGGTGGAGATCCTCCTCAAATTGCGAGAACTTTGATTCGTATTCGACTATCTTATCCTGTTGCGACTGCATTGTCGATTCCTGAGATTTAATCTGAGAATCCTGAGCAGACATCTTTTTCTCAAGAGCATCAAGCCGCGATTGTAATTTTGCAACCGTACTTGTCAACTCTCCATCATCGGCAAATACCGGTAAGCTAACACTAAAAACAAGCCCTAAAATCAGGCACCAATTAAATAATCCTCGTAATAACATCTCAATACCCTCCTTATTTAACAACATTTTAAGATTTAGCTCATTTCCTCCTAGAACTTTTTGAGCATTTAACTGTATCTTGCGCCTTGCATCGGCAAGCGCTACCGCAATTACCATTACATTCGCATTTCTTGCTCATACAAACCTCCTTCCTGTACGTTATTCATCTTTCAATAGATTTTTCAAACCATCGTCCATCAATTTAGAAGACGCATCCTGTACCATCCTCGCAAAGTTCAAAAAAGACAGATCATCGAAATGTAGCGATACGCCATGAACATTGACATGAATAATCCCTCCTTGACATTTAAATACGTTTCCAACTGCTTGATTCTTACCAAGCACTTTACTTTGATCCATTTGCCCTCCTGTCAATAAAAAATCCAGACTCTTGTTAGCTTAAGGGTTCTGGATTCGTGATCTCTGACCGCGTCTAAACTATTATTTTTATCCTATTTCTACCGTGGCGTCTTTTCCTCTTTGGTAAAATAATCGACGATTAAGTCTTCATACCTCAGCAGGTGGATCCTTTTACACCGCGTGCACTTAAATTCGTAACCTTCCTTTGTTTTTACCAGGCAAAGCTTGCCGCAATCGCAGCGTACCTGGTTGATTTCATTTTTTTGATTTTGTATTTTTTGCGTCATTATCTAAAACCTTCATATATTTCAAGAAGATTATCCGCCGGATGATGCTTGTATACCCGCTTATAGCCCTTCTTCAGTTGTTTTAATTTCGAGATAACCTCGTCGAAACATTTATCGCAGCTGCAGCCGTAAGGAAGACATAACCTGCTCTCATCTTCCAGCCGCTGCGCCAGGATAACCAAATTGTCTATTTCTTCCCTTAATAATTTAACAACAATGCATTTACTCATACATTACCCTCTTGCGCCTAATAATGCTTCGCTTTTAAGGAAGCAAAGATGAAAAAAATGCGGCTACCTTAACCCCCGCCAAGACAAAAAGCGCGATAATAAAAGTTTCAAATCCCGCCTTCCAGCATATCCCGCCCATTGCCAAAGCCGCTAATAAATCCGTTGCCACGGCAAAGCCCAAAGCAGTCTACAATCCCCATTGTTTAAAAACAACCGCCATCAAGACAATCAAAGGAAGCGCAATAATTGTCCCGATCACCGAAACAAGCACCAGGTTTACCTGGGTTGTTTTAGCGATAACGCTGGTTATTCCCGCCATGCGCGGGCAGACAATTATTTTTTCTTACAACAAGCACCAGCGTCTTTGCCGGAATTGCTACTTTCAGAACAAGAACAATCATTTCCCTTAAACATTCTTATTAATTGCCATATAAGAAACACTATGCTTAAAAAAACAATCGCGATTATGGCTATCTTTTCCATTACCTATCCCCCGAATCCCAATAACCTGCCGCCCTGATATACGATAAACGACGCAACCCAGGCCATAACCGTAGTCCAAAATATCAAGAATAGCGTCCATTTTAAACTAGGCCCTGATTCACGGTAGAAAACCGCTATCGCCACGAAACAAGGCAGATAGATAAGGCAAAAAATCAGGAAAACCAACGCCTTTAGCGGATTCCAAGACGGATCTTTTTGCAAAGCTTCCTTTAATGAATCGGTTTCTTCAGGATCAACCTCGCCTAAACTGTATATCGTCCCCATAGTACTGACCACGACTTCCTTTGCCGCTACCCCTGCCATAAGCGCAACCCCTCCACGCCAATCCATGCCTAAAGGCTTAACAGCGGGCTCGACAAATTTGCCTATCCTGCCGGCATAGCTCTGCTCCATCTGTGCTGAAGCAGCTGCTTCTTCGCTTGCCCCCTCTTTGGGTTCCTTTTCCGGGAATGTAAAACCCGCCCAAATAATCATGGAAATTAAAAGTATAATTGTTCCTGCTTTTTTTATGTAAAGCCAACCCCTCTCCCACATTTTTAACAATAAACCCTGAATAGTGGGAATGCGATAAGGCGGAAGCTCCATTACAAAATGCGAGGTTTCGCCTTTAAAAACAAACTTCTTAAGTATCCATGCCGAAACAAAAGCAATTATGACACTCAAGGCATACATCAAAAACATCATATTTGCTCCATCTTTAGCGGCAAAAAATGCCCCGATAAACAAAGCAAATATAGGAAGCTTGGCCCCGCAGATCATAAAAGGAGTAACCATCATGGTGATCAAACGGTCCTTTTTATTGTCCAACGTCCTGGACGCCATAATTCCGGGCACCGCGCAGCCGTTGGTTGAAATCATCATCGGCAGAAACGATTTTCCATGCAAGCCGAATTTATGCATTATCCTGTCCATAACAAACGCCGCTCGCGCCATATAACCGGAATCTTCGAAGAACGCGATCGCAAAGAACATAAAGAGCACCAAAGGGAAAAAACCTAAGACCCCGCCTACCCCGCCAATCACCCCATCAACGATAAATGACTGAGTTAATCCCTCTGGGATAGCGCCGGAGGCAATTTCTCCCGTTTTTTCAAAAAACTTTTCAAACCAGCCCACAACCGGTTCGGAGAAGGTAAATGTGAATTTAAAAATAGCATACATCACGGCGGCAAAAATAGGCAACCCTAAAAACCTATTTAAAACTACCTTATCAATCTTATCCGAAAGGTCATGCCTTTCCTCAACGCTATGCGTCTGCGCCTCGGTGCAAACGCCACTGATAAACCCGTACCTTCTGTCCGCGATGATAACTTCCGGATCATCCGAGAAATGTTTTTTAAGGTGAATCCTGCTTCTTTCAGCCTCTAATAGGAGTGCCGGCCCCCCGGGCAACTGCGCGATAAGCTTAATTATCCATGGGTCATTCTCCAAAAGCTTAATACCAAGCCACCCAACAGGATATTCATTAGGTAAACTAGGAGCTTTTTTAAATGCCGCCGCTAACTTTTCAAGCTCTAATTTAACTTCCTCGCCATAATCAACGCCTATCTTTTCTATCTTGCTTTTCCCTTCGCGAAGATCTACCACAGCATTTAATAATTCATTCATGCCTTTATTCTTGCTGCCAACCGCAGGGATAACCGGTTTGCCCAATAAACGGGAAATCTCGACATAATTAATTTTAGAACCCCTCTTTTCTACAATATCACTCATATTCATTGCCAGAATTATGGGAACCTCAAGCTCCTGTAACTGTGTATATAGGTAAAGATTTCTTTCGAGGTTTGAGGCGTCAACAATATGGACGACCATATCCGGCTTCTCTTTAATTATAAAATCACGAGCCACAATTTCGTCTTCTGAATTCGCCGATAAGCTATATGTCCCCGGCAGATCAACAAAGGTTATCTCATAATCTTTATAAACGACTCTCCCTTCCTTTTTTTCAACCGTAACTCCCGGGTAATTGCCTACATGCTGATGCGCCCCGGTTAAATTATTGAATATCGTTGATTTTCCCGAGTTGGGGTTTCCTGCCAATGCCACCGTCAATTTTCCTTTTGCCGCCATTTTATTCCTCCCTAACGATTATTTTTTGGGCTAATCCATGCCCGATAGATAATTTAGAACCCTTCACGCAAACCGTAACCGGCCCGGCTCCGCTATTATGCAACATCGTTAATCTCTCACCCGGTAAAAGTCCAAGTTCCGCCAACCTGTGACTCGCGCCTTTTCCTCCCTGAATGAAAACAATAGCCGCCGCGCATCCCGAATTAATATCGCACAAGCTTTTCATATTTATATAACCTCAATACTAATTTGTTTTGCTTCTTCTTTTCTTAAAGACAAATTATATCCTTTGATTCTCACCTCCACAGGATCTCCAAATGGAGCCACCCTAATAACCTCCAGATTACTCCCCGGTACAATCCCCATATCTAAGAGTTTTCTTTTAAGCTGGCCTTGTCCGCTTACCTGCTTAACCTTTCCTTTGCTATGTGCCTTCAAATCACTTAAAGCTTTAATCTGACTCATAAATCCCCCCTTTTAGCTATCTCCAATAAGTTAGTCTTGTCTAACTTATTGAACAAAAAAATATTACCCGCGCTTACTCATGGTTTTCTCCTTACCCTTGCTCATATCCTGTCTGTTAAATTCAGGGCAGCGTTCAACATGTTTAATAAACTTTATCAGCTTCTCCAAAGTTACCTGGCTAATAGAATGTTCCATTTTACAGGCATCATCTTGCGCTGTATTTTTCCCCACCTTCAATATGTTGGACAAAAATCTAAAAAGTGTATTGTGCTTCTGCTGAACGCCGCTTGCCAGCCTCTTGCCTTCAACCGTCAGCTCCGCAGCCCCGTATCTTTCGTGCACAACAAGCCCGCTTCTGGCAAGAGTAACTAAAGCGGAATTGACGCTAGAATTCTTGACGCACAAAAGCTTGCTGATATCATTTACACGAGCAACGCCTTTTTCTCTTTTTAGAAACGCTATCCCCTCAAGGTAATCTTCCATATTGGAGCTTATTTTCTTTACCTCAACGCTCATCTTTAATCCTTGGGTTATTTAGGTTAAAAACATATGTTAGATAAGTCTAACATATGTAATCTTTTTGTCAACCCTTTTTCACCAAAAGTTATGATATTAAAAACCTTGATAATAATTATGGGTGAGTAATGCTATATCTGAGATAAATTTTTTTGCGGGTTCCGCAACCTTGTTTTCATGTTTAACTAAAACGCAGATCAGAAAATTACCTTTTCGGGTATACACTATCCCTACATCGTGGCAAACATGCCTTTCTAAACCTGTTTTATGAGCAACAAATGTTCCGTCTTTGGGAAGCTTTCTGGGAATGCGGTCATTAACTTTCTGTTGTCCCAGCAAGAGAAGGCATTGTTTAGATATTGATTTATTCAAGAAATTATTACGATAAAGTCCTTCTAAAAGGAAGGCCATATCTTCGGCTGTTGTATAATTTTCTACACCCTCTTTCCTTTCCTTAAAATCCAACATCTTGCGTGCTAAATTAGTATTTTTTAAGCCTATTTTCTTAAAATAAGTATTGAGCGTATCAAAATCTATGTAATCTATAAGCAGGTTAGTTGCGGTATTATCGCTTTGCGTAATCATCGGCTCAAGTAATTCTTCTACTGTAAAAACAGAACCTACCGGCTTCTCGCCTAACGCTTTTGATCCTTCCACCTTTTCGGAAGCTTTAAGATATATAGTATCTTTCAAGCCGATCTTTTTTTCTACTACCGCGTAAAAACAAGAAAGCATAATAGGGATCTTAACCAAGCTTGCCGAAGGAACTAATTCATCTTTGTTAAAATCGATCTCCCAACCCATATCTAGATCTTTTATAACAACGCTAGGGTGGTTGCCGAAAATCTCGATTCTATTTTTGACTGCAATTTTAAGATTATCCCATGCAGCCTTTCTTTTCTCCAATAAAACCCGCTTCTCTTCTACTTTTTTGAAAATTTGATACCTAGAGTAAGAAAAATAAGTAACTGAGCCAAAAAAACATGCTAGCAAACATATAAGAATAATTCTTTTTATCATGGTTCAGTTAATAATTTTATTGGATATCCTAATTCAGTTTATTATAGAATTCTCTCCAAGGAAAATATTTACCGGGGCACTCAGTCTTAGCCCCGGAAACCTGGCCATGCCCCATGATATTATTCTTAGGAATTTTATAATATTTTCTTAAAATATTTACCAAATAAGCTAATGAAGCCATCTGTTTCTCGGAAACTCTTTCTTTATTAAAATCACCTACCAAACATATCCCTATTGATCGTTCATTCATATTGCCCGCGTTACAATGAGCGCCATTTTTCTGTTTAAGCCAACGCGGAGAAACTTCAATCTGTCCATCATCCTTACCTTGGCTTCCATTATTGATTACAAAATGATATCCTATGCTATCCCACCCTCTTCTTAAATGATAACGATCAAAAGAAAGAGAACTGCCACCATCGGTTGCACTATGGTGAATGATAATGTATTTCCATTTCCTTGAAGGATAAAGAGAAATCACCGGGATAATAGGAGCCGCGTTAGGAACTAAAAGATGTTGCCCTTTCTCTAAGGTTTGCGTCTTTAAATTATTGACAGATAATATGTCCTTTATGGGAACATTGTACATTTTACTAACCCGCCAGAGTGTCTCACCGGGTGCAACTATATGAGAGGTATCCTGCCTTAAAACTGAAATAGTGGTTTGCGGATATATTTCTTTTACAGGAGTTATATAAGGTTTAACAGGCGTGGTAGCACAAGAACTCAAGACGATCGTTAAACTTGCAATTAATGCTAGAGAAATTAACCTTTTCATTTCTTTGATATGAATAACGAAGCCTTCTTATTTAAAATATTTTTATAGTATGAAATTAAGCAACATCCCAATCAGTAACGCAACCACAATCATAATCGCCGTACTTTTGAGTGTATCTTTTATTCCCAATTCTCTGATTAAAACTACATAAGTGGCAATACAGGGAAAATAAACCGCTAATATCGTAGAGCCAACTACTAATTGCTTAGTGGTCAGATTAAGCGGCCCAAGCATGCCTACAGCAAGGTCTTTTCTTAAAAACCCAACTACTAAAGCAGAGATAGCTTCCTTAGGAAGCCCCCATAGCCCGGTCAGAACAGGAGTAAAGATATACGCAAAGAAATCTATTATTCTTAGCATGTAGAGAATGTTCACAAAAAGCACTCCCAAAAGCACAAAAGGCAGGGCCTCCTTTAAAAAACCGGATAAACGCATCCAAAGTTTCTTAACCACCGATTGGATTTGAGGTATCCGATAAGGAGGAATTTCAACTAATATTTCAGGGCTTACTCCTTTTAAAATCCTATTTAAAATTAAACCCTTAACTACTAACAGGACAAAAAGAGTAAAAAATATAATCGCTACGTATTTACCTCCTCTTTGCCCCACCAATCCCACAATCATGGCGATTTGCGCCATACAGGGAATACCAACTGCCATTAAAGTGATAGCGATAAATTTCTCACGCCTTTCTTCTAAAAGCCGAGTAGCTAAGATACCAGGAACTTTACAACCTAAACCTAAAATGAAAGGAATTATCGCATATCCGTGTAGACCTAAATGATGCATAAAATTATCTGTCAAAACCGCCAAGCGAGGAAGATATCCTAAATCCTCCAAAAATCCTAATACAAGATAAAAACTAAATATATAAGGCAACACCATGGCAATCGGGACATAGAGGCCTGTGGTTAAAAGACCAAAAGACTGGCCAAAATCTATTTTACTTTTTATAAAATTACCGATAAGGATATGATGTAAAAAACTCCCCTCAACCAAAAATGCACTTAATTTCATCAACAAAGACAACCATAATTTTGTAAATAAGGGCTCAAATATATGCCCAATTAGATTCTCCCCAACAAAACGAACTGCCCAAAAGGAACAATATATAATACCTAAGGCAATAGGCAACCCGGTGAGCGGTTTAATACTTAAATCTTCTAGTCTTTCTAACAAAGTGTGGTGGCGATGGGTTAATTTCTGAGCTTCTTCTAAAATCTCGCCTATTTTTTCCCATTTCTGGTTATCAGAAGAGGCAGATAAATCTCTTGCCTTTGTTTCTGGCAAACGATCGATTAGTTCTTTGATGCCCTCTCCGGTTAAACCGCAGGTAGGGATTACTGGCACCCCTAACTCTTCTTCTAATTTTTTAATATCAATATAAATCCCCCTATGCTTGGTATCATCCCACATATTCAAAGCTACAATAAGCGGCATACCTTTTTCCAAAAGCTGTAAGGTTAAATGAAGATTCCTCTCTAAATTCGTGGCATCAATAATATTAATCACTAAACCACCTTCTTTTACCATCCGGCAAGCCACGTCTTCGGCTTTGCAAGTCGGCTCTAAAGTATATGTTCCCGGCACATCGATGATCATTACTGTTTCATCACCAAGCTTCATTTTGCCCTGGGTAAACTCTACTGTTGTTCCGGGATAATTAGAAATTATTACTTTTGCTCCGGTAAGCCTGGAAAATATGGCGCTCTTGCCGACGTTGGGATTACCGATTAACAAAATCTTTTCTATCTTCACCCCGCACCTTCTCTCTTATTAATAATTATTTTTATAACCCATGCCTTCTAACACTTCAGTTCTTTAAGTTCCCTGAATATATAGAAGGTGCGGGGTTCATCTTTTGACTTCCACTAGGATTAATTTGGCCATACCAAAGCCAACTGCGATCTGTATATTGCCTACTTCTACTGTCTG
>JAUSPT010000036.1 GCA_030652805.1 bacterium
CCGCTTTAATTCCCTTTGACTCGCCATGATTATGTCCCTTTCTGCCATAATACCCTCCTCTTAAATCGGGTATTATAGCTTCCTTAAAAGCGGACATTTCTATTTTGGCCAAATAGGACATTATCATTTTGGTGTTACAGAATACCCAAGCGCTTTTCTGTTTGGAGCGGGTGATGGGAATCGGACCCACGCTATTAGCTTGGAAGGCTAAAGTTCTACCACTGAACTACACCCGCAATTCTCAAAATCCATTATACACAGCCAAAAGACTGTGTCAAATTCTCTATCTCTAGTATCTTCCTGAACTCCTCGATACGCTTTTTTATTTCATGTTCTTTAAGAGTTATTAACCTGTTAAGGCTAAAATCCTCCACAGTGAAAGATGCTATTATTGTTCCATAAACAAGGGCATTACGAATGGCATTGTCCATATATTCATCGGGATTCACTTTGGAAATGTAACCTAAGAATCCGCCACCAAAACTGTCTCCTGCGCCTGTAGGATCAAGCACATTTCTTACTGGATATGCTGGCAAAGAAAAACATGTATCTTCTATAAAGAGCATCACTCCATGTTCCCCCTTTTTTATCACCACATATCTTGCACCTAACTTTAATATTTTATCAGCTGCTTTCTCAAGATTAGATTCTTTACCCAGCTGTCTTGCCTCACTATCGTTCAGCAGAACTACATCTGCTCGCTTAAATACCTCCAGAAGTTCGCTCTTTTTATTCTCTATCCAAATATCCATTGTATCGCAGACAACTAGTTTCGGATTTTCAATCTGATTTAAGATATGGAGCTGAAGTTCAGGATCAATATTTGCGAGAAAAACATAGTCTGATTTCTTGTGTCTATCTGAAAGTTCAGGACAGAAGTCTTCTAAAACGCCCAGATCCACAGATAATGTTTCCCTTTGATTAATATCTTCCCTATAAACTCCAGACCATCTGAATGTTTTCCCATCCTTTTTTTCCAATCCGGTAATATCTATCCCCTTTTCATCAAACAGATTCACATACTTCTGTGGAAAGTCCCCTCCTACCGCTGCTACTAAACTGACTCCTCCAAAATAGCTTGCTGCATATGCAAAGTAAGATGCTGAGCCGCCCAGAACATCCTTTACCTCTTTAAATGTAGTCCTGACAGAATCCAAAGCAACAGAACCTATGACTAATATGCTCATACAAATCCCCGCACGCAAAACAGAACAAATACCTCTACTAATTCATTCAACATACCCAGAGTATCTCCTGTAACACCACCTATCTTCCTTAAAAAATATCCTCGCATAATAATCGCAAACAAAAAAGCGAAAAAAGTGATGAAATTTCCTTTTACTCCGAACAGCAAGACTACAAGAATATAAGAAATAAGTACAGGAATTAACCAATACACTGCTTTCCTTTCCCCTGCAAAAATACTTCCTAATCCATTATTCTTTGAACTTGGAGTTAATAATAAAACGAAACTCATGCTACTCCTGGAAAGAACAGGCATTATGAATATTGCTTTTGCAAATATATCTTTAGGAAGAGAACCTATAAGTGCAAATTTTAACATTAACAAGCACACTACTCCAATAACGCCGAATGCACCTACATTATGATCTTTCATTATCTTTAGCATATCATCTCTATTCTTGCCGCCGAATAAACCGTCTACAGAATCTATAAACCCGTCCAGATGCAGTCCTCCTGTTAGTATTGCAAGTATCGTTACAATAAACGCACTCAACACAAGTGGAGAGAACATGTTTCTAAGGATTAAGTAGACAGTGGAAAGCATCAATCCAAGAATTATGCCAACAACAGGGAAAAACAGGACGGAGTCCTTTATTTTCTTTTCTTTAATACTTCTTGAGAATTTCTCAAATGGAAGAATAGTCAAAAAATTTATTGCAAAGAATAGACTTTCCATTACACAAACTTCTCTATCATTCTTGAAATCTCAGCAAACACTTCTTCCACACTCACTTCCTCCATACATCTGTGATCATTTGGACATTTCCGAAGAAAGCACGGTGAGCAGCTAACTCTCTTATATATTATCTGTAATTTTTCAGATGGAATTGCAACTGTATTTGGATTTGTCGGGCCAAAGATTGCCAGTGTTGGAACTCTTAACGCAGATGCAATATACAGAGGCCCTGTATCCCCTGTTATAAATAATCTGCATTTATTAACCAGACCTATGCTATCCTGAAGAGTTGTCTTTCCAGCTGCCATAGCGCATTTGTTTCTTAATCCTTTTGCCAGTCCATTTACTTGACCTTGATCATGCGGACCGCCAAACAAAACTAATTTTACATTATAAGCACTAATCAATCTGAGACCTAATTCTGCGTATTTTTTAGCAGGCCAGCACTTTGCTTTCCCATACGCAGCTCCAGGATTAAATCCTATTATTGTATCTGTTTCATCTATCTTATTTTTCTTAAGAAAATTTTTCACAAAGGCTTCCGACTCTTTTGAAACATTTAGAACTAGTTCTCTATCTGCTTGCTTTTTGCCTATTAAATTAGCTATATTTAAAAAATAATCTATCCTGAGCTTTTCAAACTCCAAATCTGCTGTGCGTGGAGTCTTTATGTTTAAAAACATGTTTCTACAATCCGTCTTATATCCCACTCTATACTTTGTGCCAAGTAAAAATAAAAATAGTGCTGAACTAAAGGAATTAGGAAAGGCTATTCCTATATCAAATCTTTCCTTTCTTAACTTTTTAATCAATCTGATATATCCGACTCGGTTCTTTGGATTGCAAACAATAATATCATCAATAAATGGATTGCCAATAAACACATCTTTAACCCATTCTTTTACAACAATGGTAATTTTTGCATCTGGAAAATTTTCTGCCAGTTGTGTGATTGCCGGCGTAGTCATAATGGCATCACCTATCCAGTTAACACTTCTTACAACAATCTTTTTAACTTGACTGGTATCTATTTCTTGCATTTTCTTTCCCACGCTTTTGCATATTTAGAAAATACATAAAAAGCGCCTAATGTGCACACTATTATACCCACAGCTCCATCCAAAAAACCCCTTTTAAGAATATACATTTTGAAGAACTTACCAAAAGGCCATAGAACTAAATGAAATATCCCTATCCTGCGCTTCTTCTTTAGCATTTCCTTAGCAGCCAAATCAGTATATTTATTAAACTTCTGGAAATAATGTTCCAGATTACGATATGGCTGATGAATCAGATCTCCACATAAATAGCCTTTTTCCCCTTTCAACTCAACGCTTGAACCTAATTCTCTGTCTTTATATACTGCTCCCTCACGCTGAAATAGTCGCAAGACATAATCAGGATACCATCCACAATAGTTAACTGGTTTTCCTAAAAAATAATTCTTGCGAGTTATGTAATAGCCATTCAGAGCAGGCCTGCTTTTTATAAGCTTTTCTATATTCCTGGATAACTCAGTTGTTACTGCTTCGTCAGAGTCAACTACCAATATCCAGTCATTCGCTATCTTCTTCAGTGCCCAATTCAGTTGTCTTCCATAGTTTACGTACTTGTTATAGTATACTCTGTCAGTATACGTTTTAGCTATTTCAATTGTTCTGTCTGTGCTTCCGGAATCTACTATAACTATGTCGGTTATCCATTTAATGCTTTCAAGACATTTCTCTAATGTGTCGGATGAATTATGGGTTAAAATTATTGCGGATAAATTAGACATATTGCTTCCTTGATAAGTTTTGAAGAATCTCTATACCTTTATAGAGCACTTTATTCTCTGCAGCATAACAGATGCGAAAATGGGTATTTCTTTCTGAAAACACACTTCCTGGTATGACTAATAAATTGTTCTTCACAGCTTCGTTAATAAATTTTTCATCAGTCACCCCATTTGGAATCTTTACAAACATATAAAATGCGCCTTCCGGTTTTAATATCTCAAAATAATCCTTTAAGCCATTATACATCAAATCTCTTTTCTCTTTATATGAATCTATTAAGTGAGCTGTATTATAATCCATGGCTTTAAGCCCACTATATTGAACAATTGAAGGGGCACAAACAAAAGTATACTGCTGCAATTTAATCATCTCATCAAGCAACCATTTCGGACCCCCAGCCCAGCCAAGTCTCCATCCTGTCATAGCATAGGTCTTTGAAAATCCATTCAGTACCAATGTGTTTTCATAGATTTCTGCAATTGAAATAGAATCTTCCCCGTAAACAAACTCATTATAAATTTCATCTGAAATTATAAGAATATTGTGTTTCGCAGCTATATCCGCAAGATTTTTTAACTGATCTTTGCTATATACGGCTCCTGTTGGGTTGCATGGACTGTTTATTACAATAATTTTGGTTTTCTTAGATATAACCCCTTCAATCTTATCAACAGGAATATTAAATGATGGGTATGTATCAATAAACACGGGGACACCTCCAACTATTCTGACCAAATGTTTATACATTACAAAATAAGGATCAAATATAATAACTTCATCACCAGGATTAATGAGACACATAAAAGCCAGTAGAAGCAGTCCTGATGTACCAGAACTAATCATTATCTCCTCAAGACTTATATTCCTTTTCTCTTTTTGCTGAGCCTTAATCTTTCCCCTCAATTCAGGTATACCCTGAGTGAGTGTATACTTATTCAATCCATTTTGAATTGCTTGTATGGCAGCTTTTTTGATCTCTTCCGGCACATCAAAATGCGGCTGTCCTATACTCAGATTTATCGGATTTTTTAATTTAGACGCCAAAGCAAAAACCTTCCTTATTCCGGAAGAATCTATTAAAGACATTCTGTCAGCAATCACACTGTTCATTAAGCTTCACTCCTTCTATGTTAAAAATCCAAAATCAGCGACTTGGGCAAGCATTGATAGGAACGAAATTGGAATAGCATTCAGTAAATCAGTTTATTATGTCTCATTAATTTTTTCTAAATGATCAATATCGTCTAAATCTTTATGTCGCTTACTCGCTTTTTTGTTTTTTATTAAGTCTTCATAGGAAATGAAATCAACTTCGGCATTCTCTATTAATACTGTATTTTTATTTTTATAGCATTCTTCAAAAAGAACACCATCAATGGAAGTAATAATTTCAAGCCTAAGTGGAGGGACCCCCATTCGAATTATCTGTGCTTTTTTCAAGAAGAAATCTTTTTTTATTTCTTGAGAAGTGAATCCAAATTCATGCAATGCTTCCACTAATTTTAAAGCATTATTTTCGTGAATTGCCACCCATATATCCATATCACCAGTCGTGCGAGGATGGCCATAAAGACCTACTGCATAACCACCAATGACAAGATACTCAATCTTTTTTGAGTGGAGCAATTGTATAAATTCTTTGAAGTCTTTCGGAAAGGTTATCATAATTAAACATATGCTTTCTCATCGTTTCAATACATTGAAGTCTTTCTATATAAGATTTTGTTTTCCAATATGTATCGTCATCATTTTTTCCTAAAGGTAAAACCTCAAAATGCTTTTTATCCATAACAACTTTATAGTATCATACTTTTATGAACAAAAATAGCAATAAAATGCAAATGCGTACACAATATTGAGCTTCACTCCTCTAACAACTTCAAAACAGCAGGTTCCAACACATCTAGCTTTTGCAAGCCAAATCCCTTTCCATATATTCTGCCCTGCCTATCAATCATAAATATAGTCGGGAAACTTCTAATGCCTCCATACAGCTCATATACATACTTCTCTCCTATAAGAACTTTATATGTTATGCCAAATTTTTTCGTGAACAACCTTGCAGGAGATAAACTACCTTCATCCATTACAACTGCCAGAATTACAACCTTGCGTTTACTATAAACATTCTGTATATGCTGCAAGTATTCTGCCTGCTTTTTTGAAAGAGGGTCCCAGCTATACCAGAACTCCAGAATAACAACTTTGCCAATGAATGAAGAGAGATATACTCTATCACCGTCAATACTCGTTAGTGAAAAATCTGGAGCTTGAGGATGCCTGTCAAGCGTTACCTGTGGCTTACTTCTGGCACATGATGTAATAAGAAAACATACACACACTGACAATGTAATTACAAGCCTATAGATATAATTATTCTGTAACTGCTTTAATGGAATCATAGGTTATCTTTAGAATCTGACTAAGTTCTTTAATTCTAATACTCAATGGGGGTATTAGAACAATGACATCTTCCAAAGGACGAATAATTAACCCTCTTTTTCTAGCCTCTAAAATTACTTTATGCCCTATTCGTCTGTTCGGAGGATATCGTTTATGGCTATCCTTATTTTCAACTAGTTCAATCCCTGCTATCAGCCCCTTCTGCCTGATATCTCCTACATGAGCCAGCTTATCAAATCCTTTAAGCCCGATCTGTAAGAATTCTATTTTTTCCTCTATAGACTCAAGAACCCTATCCTCTTCAAAAATTCTTATGCTTGCCAGTGCAGCTGCACAGGCAAGAGAGTTACCAGTATAACTATGTCCATGGTAAAAAGTTCTATGTTCATCATACTCACCCAAAAACTGATTATAGATTTCTTCTGTAACCAATGTGGCTGCTAGAGGAAGATATCCCCCTGTTAGTCCCTTAGATATAATCATAATATCAGGTTTCACCTTTTCATGCTCACAAGCAAACATCTTTCCTGTTCTGCCAAAACCCGTAGCTACTTCATCTGCTATTAATAACACCCCATACTTTTTACATAACTTGCTTACTGCCCTCAGAAAACCTTCTGGAGCTACTATGATCCCTCCTGCGCACTGCACCAACGGCTCTATAATTACACCAATAATTTTCTCGTGTTTTTGCTCCAGTATATTTTTTAATCTCTTTAAACAAGCCATATTACATAGCCGAAATGTTTTTGAGCATCTATAACAATATGGACATGGTACTTTAAAGCTATTAAATAAAAGCGGTTTATATTTCTTATGAAAGAGGTCCATACCACCAACACTAACTGCGCCTAAAGTATCTCCATGATATCCTCCAATAAAGGAGACAAACTTGTTTTTTTGTAATTCTCCTTTTTGCTGCCAGTATTGGAAACCTATTTTTAAGGCTATTTCTACCCCTGTAGAACCATTATCAGAGAAAAACACCCTTTTAAGATTTGGAGGTGTAATCTCAACAAGTTTCTTAGCCAAACATATTGTCTGCGTATTGGACAATCCAAGAAGCGTTGTATGAGACACCTTCTTAATTTGTTTTATTATTGCTCTGTCTATTTCTTTTCTTCTATGACCATGAATGTTAACCCAGAGGGATGAAACACCATCAAGATATTTCTTGCCGTCAATATCAACAAGAAAAGAATCATACGCTTTCTCTATTATAACTGGTTCCTCTTTTCCATACTCCTGCATCTGAGTAAAGGGATGCCAGATATGGTCCAGATCAATCTGCTTAAGTTTCTTTTTTATATCCTTATGCATAATTACCCTTAGCCATGTTTACAGCTGTTTCTGCTAATACCTGGTTGGAATTAATGAATGGCAGAGGCACTGTTTTTAAATCTACCACAAGCGGAATCTCGGTACACCCGCCTATTATAAGTTCTGCGCCATTGTTTATAAGATTATCAATTGCATTATAAATTAGCTTTTTGCTCTTTCCTTCCAAACATCCGCATTTTATTCCTTCTTCCCCGAATATTGCTTCAGTAACCATGTCCTGTACTCTCTCATCGGGTTTGATTACCTCTATATCAAAATCTATCAACTCTTTCTGATACAGCCCTGCTTTTATTGTGCCTCGCGTAGATAATAATCCAGCTTTTCTAACATTGGGAAATTCTTTATGAATCTTTTTTGCAACTTCTCTTATCATATGGACTATTGGAATCCCTAGGTGCCCTTTAAGTTCGTCATAAAAGAAATGTGCTGTATTACAAGGAATTACAATAAAATCTGCTTTTGCTGTTTGCAGCATTCTGCCTGATTCTATCAATGCGGGAACAGGACTTTCCCCATTATTGAATATAGCCTGAGTCCTATCTGGAATTTCAGGATTATTGTCAATAATTATATGGATATGGTCCTGATCTTTTTTTGCTTTGGTGAGTTTTATTATTCTGCTGAATAAATCACAAGTTGCGGCAGGACCCATTCCCCCCAGAATACCGATTATTTTTTCTTTGTAAATATTCACTGAACTCCGTTACATAAAAATCCTAAATTCTAAATCCGAAACCCGAAACAAATTCTAAATTCAAATTTTCAAAATTCAAAACGTTATTTTGAACATTTATATTTTGGTCATTTAATATTGTTTCGTATTTCGTGCTTTGTGCTTCGAATTTACGCTGTTATCTATAGCTCTAGCAGCTCTCTTGCCTGCTCCCATAGCCTCAATCACTGTGGCTGCACCTGTTACAATGTCCCCCCCAGCATATACTCCTTCGAGAGAGGTTTCTCCTGTAATATTATCAGCAACTATATTCCCCTTTCTAGTTAATTTCAACCCGGGAGTCATAGATAAGAGCAGAGGATTTGGCCCTTGCCCAATTGCAATAACTACTGTATCTATATCTACTAAATACTCTGATCCATCTATGGGAAGAGGTCTTCTTCTTCCTGTATCATCAGGTTCTCCAAGTTTCATTTTGAGACACTTTACCTGCTTAACCCAACCTTTCTCGTCCCCTATTATCTCAATAGGCAATGTAAGCAGATCAAGTTCTATTCCTTCTTCCTCTGCATGGTGAATTTCCTCAGCTCTTGCAGGCATTTCAGAACGCGAACGGCGATAAATTATGCAAACCTTTTTTGCCCCGAGACGTCTCGCAACCCTTGCTGAATCCATAGCCACATTCCCTGCTCCAACCACAGCAACCTTCACTCCTATCTTGATTGGAGTGTCATATTCAGGAAACCTGTAAGCCTTCATAAGATTTGCTCTTGTAAGAAATTCATTGGCAGAATAAACACCATTATAGTTTTCACCGGGTATCCCAAGAAAATACGGAAATCCTGCACCTGTACCAATAAACACAGCTTTATAGCCTGCGTCAAATAATTCCTCAATTGTAATAGTCCTTCCAATTATAATATTTGTCTTGATCTCTACTCCCAAATTTTTAACATATTCTATTTCATAATCAAGAACATCTCTCGGCATCCTGAATTCAGGAATACCGTATCTTAACACCCCTCCTGGCGCATGCAAGGATTCAAAGATAGTTACCTTCCAACTCATCCTTGCTAAATCACCGGCACATGTTAGACCAGCCGGACCTGCACCTATAACTGCTGCTCGTGGTCTGCCCTCTGCCCTCTGCTCTTTTCTCTCTGTCGTCTGTCGTCTGTTTTTCCTCCCCCAGTCTGCAACAAATCTTTCCAACCTCCCAATTGCAACAGGTTCACTTTTTTTCTTCAAAGTACATACTATTTCGCATTGTGTCTCCTGAGGACAAACACGACCGCAAATAGCAGGAAGATTATTCTTTTCTCTTAGTATAGTCAGCGCCTCTGGAAATTTGCGTTCTGCAACAAGTTCTATAAATCCCGGAATATCTATTTCTACAGGACATCCTGCCATACATGGAGCTTTTTTACATTGCAGGCATCTTTTTGCTTCTGCAATTGCCTGGTCATCAGTATATCCAAGAGCTACTTCATTAAAATTTTTTATTCTCTCTTGTGGCAGCTGTTCAGGCATCAAGAGTCTTTTTTGCATCTGCATACCCCCTTTCCAGAAGCACATAAGGACTCCTTCTCTTCATCCAGAAATCTGGCATTTCTGTTCGTCAACTCATCAAAATCAACAAGATGCCCGTCAAATTCAGGTCCGTCAACACACGCAAACTTTACCTCACCCCCTACAGTCACTCTGCATGAACCGCACATACCAGTGCCGTCCACCATTATAGGGTTGAGGTTAACAATTGTCGGAATGTTGAACTGCTTTGTCATAAGACATACAAACTTCATCATAATTATAGGCCCGATAGCTATGACCAGATCTATCTTCCTTTTTGTCAATATATCTTTTAACGGGTCAGTAACAACTCCTCTTCTTCCATATGAGCCATCGTCTGTTGTAATAAACAATTCATCACTGATTTTCCGCATTTGGTCTTCAAGAATAACCATATCTCTAGCTCTTGCTCCAATTATTGAGAGAACTTCGTTCCCTATTTTTTTTAATGCCCTGGCTTCAGGATATATAACCGCTACGCCGACTCCTCCTCCAATACATACAACTGTTCCAATCTTCTCTACTCTTCCCGGATGTCCAAGAGGTCCTGCAACATCAATTAAGGAATCCCCTTTTTCTAACATTCCCAATTTTTTTGTTGTTTTCCCAACCTCCTGAAATATTATGGTAATACTGCCTGTTTTTGGATCAAAATCATTTATTGTAAGGGGAATTCTCTCCCCTTTCTCATCTATTCTAAGCACTATAAATTGCCCTGGTTTTGCTTTTTTGGCTATTTCCGGCGCTGAGACCACCATGCTCTTTATCTCTTTGGATAACTGTTTTACATCTAATATTCTGAACATACTGAATTGCCTATGATTTTACATATGTAACGGGAAATTAATATACTTTAGCATTTATCAAATTACAAGCGTAAAAATTTCCTATGATACAAATAAAATATCAGATATAATGTTTGTTGAATTTTCCCAAAAAGGAAAGTAGAAAGAGTAAAAATGTTAAAAGCAGGATTTTCAAAGATAGACATCACTCCAGATATCGGATGCTATCTTCAAGGGCACTTTGATGTAAGAATAGCTAAAAAAATTCATGATCCATTGTTTGCTAAAGCTGCAGTATTTGATGACGGCAAAAACAAAATTTGCATAGTTTCATGTGATTTAGTTGGAATGGAGAAGGAGGAAGTTAAATCTGCCAGAAACCTCATAGAAAAAGAAACTGGAATCCCTGATGAAAACATCATTATCTGCGCAACACACACACATACAGGTCCTTCATTAATATACAAAAACGACTCTGGAATTACACATGGACTGGATGAAAAATGGCTTACAGCATTGCCTTCCAGAATAGCGTCTGCAGCAGTTGATGCTTTCCACTCAACAAAAGAAACAAAAGTAGCGTGCTTGAGTGGAGAAGAACATGGTGTTTCCTTTAACCGCAGATTTATAATGAAAAATGGAAAAGTCATAACAAATCCCGGAATAGGAAATCCTGATATTATTAAGCCTGCAGGGCCAATTGACCCTGAAGTGGGAGTTTTGGCTTTTGGAGAGGACTATAATAAAATTGATGGACTTATAGTTAATTTCGCATTACATACAGACACTGTTGATGGATATGAAGTATCGGCAGATTTCCCGGGAGTCATAAACAATGTTATTGCAAGACAAATGGGAGATATAGGATTTGTTTATACTTCAGGAGCTATGGGCAATATCAATCATCATAATGTAAAAGGAGACCCAAATAAAAAATACGAATATTTTGAACATGCATTACGCACAGGAAGAGTTCTAGGCTCTGAGATAATTAAAACTGTTGCAAGAATGGAGAAATTCAGAGATGACGCTACTGTTTCAGGAAAAAGAATCCAGGTAAAAATGCCTTTAAAGGATTATGATGAAAATTCTATCAGGAAGGCAAAAGAAATAGTATCAAGCAGAAAAAATTACGCAGGTTCAGATTGGCCTGGACATATGGAAGAATTTCTTGCGAGCCGAGGGTTGCTCAGAACTCAAGAACTGGGCAAGGGTGAATACACCACAGAAATTACCGCTGTCAGAATAGGAGATATAGCATTTATAACTGTACCATGTGAATATTTTGTGGAGTTCGGACTTGAAATAAAGGAAATATCTCCTTTCTCAAAAACTTTCGTTATAGAACTAGGCGGAGATTATCTGGGATATATTGCCAGAAAGGAATCTTTTGAACAGGGAGGATATGAATCAACAGGCGCAGCTTTCAAGCAGGAAGCAGGTTATATATTAAGAGATAAAGCAGTAGAATTACTTAATAAACTATATAAAAGTGAATAGTAAGTGGATTGTATCCCAGACAAGGAGAAGAACATATGAGTAAAGAACAACTTGCAATAAACGGAGGAAAACCAGTTTGTGAAGAATCATTTCCAAAATGGCCACATTTTGAAGAGGAAACAATTCAGGCCGCAATGGGCCCCTTAAAAAATGGAAAAACTAATTACTGGACAGGCCCTCTGGGAATGGAATTTGAGAACAAGTTTGCCCAGTGGAACGGAGCAAAATTCGGTATATCTGTAATGAACGGAACTGCTGCGCTGCATACAGCAGTTTCATGCTTAGGAATAGGACCCGGAGACGAAGTAATATGCCCTTCATATTCCTTTATAGCATCTTCCTTTTGTATTCTGCAGGCAGGGGCTATACCAATCTTTGCTGATGTTAAAAAGGAAGATCATACAATTGACGCTGTGAGCATTGAAAAAAAAATAAATAAAAAAACTAAAGCCATTCTTGTTGTGCATCTCTACGGTATTGTCTGCGATATGGATCCAATCATGGAGATTGCAAAAAAGCATGACCTGTTTGTAATTGAAGACTGCGCACAATGCTTCGGAGGAGTTTATAAAGGGAAAAAAGCCGGTACAATAGGTAATGCTGGAGCGTTTAGTTTCTGTCAGACTAAACACTTTACAACTGGTGGTGAAGGTGGATGCGCAATTACAAATGATGAAGACCTGTCATGGAAATGCAAGTCATTCAGAGACCATGGGTATAACATCCCGGCAAGACTCAAAGCTCAGGCAGAGGGCAAGAGGCTCCCATATATTCACGAGATGGTTGGCTTTAATTATAGAATGACAGAAATGCAGTCAGCTATAGGACTAAAAGAACTGGCAAGACTTGACAGCTATCATTTAAAGAATAGAAGACGAAACGGAGAGATGATAATAAAAGCATTATCCAATCATAATGCGATTAAGTACTTACCGCCTCATAAATCTGACAGGTTAAATGCATTCTGGCTCTTTCCAATTACACTGAATATGGATAATTTGACATGCGATATTCAGACCTTTGTAGATTCTATAGCAAAAGAGGGCGTTCCTGTTATGCCTGTTCAGTGGTGGCAATCCTACAGGGAAAAAGCATTTACTGAGCATATGGGCTTTGGCACAGCTAAATTCCCATTTGAGTCAAAAGAGTATACACGAGCTGAAGCAGTAGACTATTCAGGATTTATATGTAAAAATGCTTCGTGGCTTGAGCAGAGAACATGCGCCTTTCCTGTTCATCCAGTGTATGAAAAAAAACACATTCAATACATGATAGATGCATTCTGTAAAGTTGCAGAAGCATATATGCGTTAATGGGAGATAAATATGGCTATTATTAAACCTTTTAGAGGCATTAGATACAATAAAGAAAAAATACAGAACTTAGAAAAGGTTGTCTCGCCGCCGTATGATGTGATCTCCGAGCAGGAAAAAAGAGACTATCTTAATTCCAGCCCCTATAATATTATAAGACTCATATTGCCTGAGCCTGACGGGGGAAATGACAAATACAACTCTGCACGCAATCTGCTTAATCAGTGGTTAAACTCTGATATTATAAAAAGAGACGAATGTCTCTCAATATACATATATCAGCAGATTTTTAATATTAATGGAGATGATATAACAAGAACAGGTTTTATATGTTTGCTGAAATTGGAAGATTTTAAAACTGGAACTGTTCTGCCGCATGAGAAAACGTTGAGCGCGCCTAAAGAAGACAGGTTGCGCTTAATGAACGCATGTAAAGCGAACCTCTCTCAAATATTCGGACTGTATCAGGACACAAAACATACCATATCTCAAATACTAAAAACACACACTTCCGATTCGCCCATTGCGGATGTTACAGATACAAAAGGAGAAAAACACAAACTATGGGCGATTGCGAATAAGGATGATATTGCCGCGATCATTAACGCTATGCAGGATAAAAAAGTTTTTATTGCTGATGGGCATCACAGGTATGAAACAGCTCTTAATTATAAGAAAAAATTAGCTAAAACCAATAGCAGTCATACTGGAGATGAACCTTATAACTTTATCATGACGTACCTATGTGAAATGAATGACTCAGGTCTTGTTGTTCTCCCGACACACAGGCTTTTAAAAGATCTGCCTGAAGAGGTAATACCTCAAGAGGTAATACCTCAATTTGACAAGTCTACATTCAAACAAAATTTATCTGCCTATTTTGATGTGATCCAGACCAACAAAAAGAATCTATTTGAATATATGGAGAAAAACAGAGATAAACACATATTTGGACTATATATGGGAAAGGGTGAATTTTACGCGTTGAAACACAAGGGGTTGAAACCCCTTGTTCAGGAAAATATACCCGATGCATGGAAAGAGCTTGATGTCGCAATCCTGCATAAGGTAATTATTGAAAACATACTCGGAATTACAGAAGAGGAAGTAAAGAGCCAAAAGAACATAAAATACGTATCTGACAAAGAGGAAGGCATCAGGCAAATAGATAATGGTTTCTATGAGCTTCTACTATTCTTAAATCCGACAAAACTCAGCCAGATTAAGGAAATATCTCTTAAAGGTGAAGTTATGCCTCAAAAATCCACATATTTCTATCCTAAGTTGCTTACTGGACTTGTAATTAACAAATTGTGAATTTTCAGTTTTTAATGCTTAATTATGAATGAGAGGTGTGTGTTGAGCCGCCCAGCTTTAGTGCGTCGTAAGGGAGACAGGAGAGTGTTTGCTGCGGAGGCGAGACATATGCCGAGCAGACAATAATAAAAGGAAATTAAAATGAGAGTTGCAATAGTCCATGACTGGCTCACAGGTATGCGGGGCGGAGAAAAGTGTCTGGAGATATTCTGCGAGCTGTTTCCGGACGCTCAAATCTTCACACTCGTCCATATTCCCGAGAAAATAACAGACACTATAAACAGAATGAATATTAAAACGTCTTTTATTCAGAACCTACCTTTCTCAAAAACAAAATATAGAAATTACCTGCCTCTTTTTCCTATTGCTGTAGAGTCATTTGATATGAGGGGATATGATATTGTCCTGAGCAGCAGCCACTGCGTTGCTAAAGGCGCCCTAACGCCTCCAGAAACCTATCACATATGCTATTGCTACACGCCAATGAGATATGCATGGGATATGTATCACGAGTATTTCTCCCACGAGCGGCTCGGTCCTATTTCTAAGTTTACCGTTCCTTTTTTTATGAACCGCATAAGGGTATGGGATGAAGCATCCTCCCGCAGAGTAGATGATTTTATCGCTATTTCAAAACATGTTGCAACAAGAATCAAACATTATTACAGAAGAGAATCAAGCGTTATATATCCGCCTGTGGACACTGATTTCTATACACCGATGCCCGAGGCAATGCCTGAGACATTGTCTCGGGATAAAAATTTTTATCTTATGATCTCAGCATTAACTTATTACAAAAGAATTGATATAGCCATTAAAGCGTTCAATGAGCTGAAACTGCCTCTTATAATAATCGGCAGCGGTCCGGAAGAAAAAAAGCTGAAAGCCTTAGCAAATCCTAACATAACGTTTTTAGGCTGGCAGCCTGATAATATACTGCACGAATACTATGCTATGTGCAAAGGTTTTATATTCCCGGGCAAGGAAGATTTCGGCATAACTCCTATTGAGGCTCAGTCATGCGGCAAAGGAGTAATTGCATACGCTGAAGGCGGCGTTCTGGAAACAGTTAAACACGGTCTAAATGGAGTTCTATTTAAAGAACAAAATCCGCATTCTTTGATTGAAGCTGTAAGAACTTTTGAGAAAATAAGATTTGATAAAGATAAAATCCGCAAAAACACTCTTTCTTTCAACAAGCAGAGATTCAAGAAGGAAATCAAGGATGCGATTATGAATAAATACCAAGAATATACAAAACACAATTTCGTGTAATGGTTAAGAATCCTAAGCAGTCTCCATTTATAATACTCTCTGTGATTTCAGATACTCTAATGACTGCAGTATCCTTCTTATTAGCCTATTATATTCGCTTTTACATACACAAGGTTCCTGCAGAATACATTCCTGCTTTCCATCCTTATCTAAAACTGCTGATAATTGTAATCCCTATCTGGCTGATATCGCTTTCATATCACGGATTGTATAAACAGAGAAATTCTTTCATTTCGCCGATTGATAAAGTATATCTCATCTTTAAAGCAGTCCTGTTTGCCACTCTGGTTTTAATGGCTATAACATTCCTGTACCGCCAGTTTTCTTATTCCAGATTAACATTCGGGTATGCTTCTGCCTTTAACTTCCTGTGTATTACGCTTATGAGCATGGCGATCAGAAAAATACAGATAGCAGCTATAAAGAGAGGCTTTGGCATTAGAAATGTAATCATTGTCGGCACGGATGAAACCGCAAAAGCAATAGCGTTCAAAATCCAGAAGCATATTGCGCTGGGTTATAAAATAATCGGGTATATTTCAGATAAGGAAATTACTTCTTCGGAAAGCAAAAATAATCCGGAAATTTTAGGAGGGATCTCTGAAATCCCTGAAATAGCGAGAGAGAAAAACATTGATAAAATCATCTTTGCATCGCCTAATGTGTCAAACAAGGACACCTTGGACATCATATTAAAATGTACCGAGCTGAACGTAGATTTCACCATTGTGCCGGGCCTGTATGAAATTGTAACAAGCAAAGTAAATGTAGATGACATAGACGGCATACCTGTAATAGGGCTTAAGGAATCCCCTCTTCAGGGTTTCAATCTTTTCCTGAAAAGAGCCTTTGACCTGATATTGTCCGCTATCCTGCTGATCATACTTTCACCTTTATTATTAGCTCTTTTAATAGCTATAAAGCTGAATTCAAAGGGGCCGGTATTGTACAAGCAGGAGAGAGTCGGTCAGGACAATCAGATTTTTACTATGTATAAATTTCGGTCAATGCGTATGGACGCTGAAGAACATACTGGCCCTGTATGGGCGCAGGAAAAGGACCCGAGACGGACTAAAGTTGGCTCGTTTATGCGAAAGATGAGCTTTGATGAACTTCCACAGCTTTTGAATATAATCAGGGGAAATATGAGTCTTATTGGCCCGAGACCAGAGAGACCATTCTTTGTAGAACAGTTTAAGAATGATATACTGGGGTATATGTCAAGACACAGGATAAAACCGGGCATAACAGGATGGGCGCAGGTAAACGGACTAAGGGGGAATACATCAATTGCAGAAAGAACCAAATACGACCTGTACTATATTGAGAACTGGTCTATAGCCTTTGACCTGAAAATCCTTGTAAGAACAATTCTGGAGTTCTGTTTTCATAAACATGCATACTAGTAAAAGCAAATTCGAAGCACTAAGCACGAAATACGAAACAATATCAAATAACAGAAATCTAAATGTCCAAAACGATATTTTGAATTTCAAAAATTTGAATTTTGAATTTGTTTCGGATTTCAATATTTGGATTTTGAATTTTATCTTAAAGTTTTGGCATGGAATTTGCTTATTTACTATGGTGGGCAAAAGAAAATGAAAAATACGAAACAGTATGACTTAGAAGATCGCACTCTTGAGTTTGCAAGAAGAGTGAGGACATTTATAAAGAAATTACCAAAAACGATAGCAAACATCGAGGATGGGAAACAGCTTGTTAGATCATCTGGTTCAGTTGGCGCAAATTATATTGAAGCCAATGAATCATTAAGTAAAAAAGATTTTGCAATGAGAGTTAAGATCTGTCGAAAAGAAGCCAAAGAAAGCAGTTATTGGCTAAATTTGATAGATATAAGTAACAATGTTGAGCATGAAAAAGAAAGAAAAAATTTAATACAAGAATCTTCAGAACTCACAAATATTTTCGGCGCAATTCTGAGAGGAATGAAATAGTGTTTAGAAAATTTGGAAATTTGAATTTGGGATTTGTTTCGAATTTCGGATTTCGGATTTCGGATTTTCCTAGTAGAATTTGTTTAAACTTTCTCATTTGTAGTTTAACGCTTATTTCTTGTCTGACGTTTAGTAATAACGCCCATGCCTGGACCCAGACCGACTGGTCGGGCGGGGATTCGCAGTTTTTCTGGTATGACACCACGCGCTACGATACAGCTGTTAATATAGATGACACCTGTGTGATAAATAGCGATAAATCCATATCAATCATCAACGCAGGTGAGAGTGCCGATATTGACACAGGTGTGCTGCTTTCTTCCACGTTTGACGCTGACTCGCCTGTTGTGTGGAAAACAATAGAATGGAATAATCCGAGCACATCAACTGCCCCATACGAAAGAGGAGATTCGCGGTTAAGAAAGGACGAGACGGATGGTCTTGTAGCTCTATGGCATTTTGACGAGGGAGAGGATTTAACAGGCGGAACAAGCGCGGATGATTCTACAGTGTATGATGAATCAACAAATACCAACACAGGCATTGTCTACGGATGCGTATGGGGAAACGCGTCAGAGGATTCAGCGGTTTTTCAGAGCGCGTTGAGCTTTGATGGAAGTAATGATTATGTAAATATTGGGAATGATGCAAGTATCCGAATGGGTACACAAGATTGGACTACAGAGGCTTGGATATACTTAGCTAGTACTCCAGTGAGTAACTATACTGGAATCGTAGGACCAAATTCTATAAGTACTGGCAGCAAAGCATATCTATTCTCCATTCTGACTACAAGAAAAATACATATTTTTGTTGGAGATGGGTCTGGCGTTTGGGCTTTAAACCTTACGAGTGATGACGCTATTCCATTAAATACCTGGACACATGTTGCTGTGACTATTGACAGAGATGGGACTTGTTATATGTATATAAATGGCAGCCAAAATGGAAGCACGTCTATGAGCAATTCAGTTGATATAAATGGAACTAATACTTATTACATAGGAATGGGAGATGGTGGTGCAAAAATAACTGGCGCAATTGACGAAGTTGCTATCTACAGCCGGGCAAAAACAGCTGAGGAGATCTTGCAGGACGCGCAGGGCACGCAGATGCGCTTCAGGACGCAGACAACCTCAAGTATTCTTGACGGAACCGGCGCTGACAGCCCGATAGGTCTGTGGCATTTTGATAATCTGGAGAACAGTTCTACGTCAATAGTTGCTTATGATTCATCAGTATATGGAAATAATGGAGACTTTAGTGGCGCAGGAGAACCTGCTTGGTATCAATGGGGAATGTTTGGAAAGTGCGTAGAGTTTGATGGGTCGGACGATTATGTAAGCTGTGTTAATGTTAATAGCAGTGTAAAGAATGCGGAGTTCTGGGTTAAAGCTGATAATACAAGCCAGTCTTTATTGGAATTTAATACTTCGGATACTGTGTATGTCTTGTCTGGAACACTTAAGGCTCCAAATTTAACGTCTCCGACTTTTTATGTTAATGGAAGTGAAAGCACAACGCTTACCACTAGTTGGTCACATGTAGCAATAAATTACGATACTGGTATAAATGCGAGCGCATTCAACATAGGAAAAGCAGGCTCGACCTATTTTGCCGGCTTAATAGATGAGGTCGGACTTTATAATTATGTTCGCACAGCTGACCAGATTGCAATAGACGCGCGGGGCGGTCATCCATGGTCGCCTTGGTCTCCGTATTACAAGAATGCGGACATAGATGATATTGTGCTTTTTGCGGATGATTTTAATGACGGAGTAGTTGGAAGCGACTGGACAGCATATGAAGACGGGACCTGGCATATAGACAATATTGCTGACGATACAGGGTTTCTTCAGATAAGCGGTCTAAGCGCAAGCGCAGGTGATACTGCTATTATTATTGCAGATAATACAAACTGGTATGATGAGCAGGTAGAGGCAAAGGTAAAGATAAAGACAGCAGGAGGAAAGTCGGGTATTATCTATAGAAAAGGTACTGGATCTAATTATGGTTATGTAGCGTATTTAGAGCAGGGAAGTGGAGTAAAGGCGTATTCAATGGACGCTACCGGTCTAGCTACCTCAAAAGGCAGTTCAAGCATGACAATTAATACAAACACATGGTATACGCTAAAGGTAACTTCCGACGGCACCAATGACAGAGTATATGTTGATGATGCAGAGAAGATCAGTTTTTCCAATACTTCAACGTATAAAGCTAAGGCAGGATTATATGCAGAGAACAATACTGTTTTTGACGACTTCAAGGTTTTTCCAATAGACCGCTACTGCCACTATGAAGCAACACTGACGGATAATATAAATAATGACACTACTCCGTATCTCTACTGGGTTAGACTGAGTTATGAGGAGACAACAAGTGATGACAGTATATGGAGCAGGATTATTCAGGACAGGCATACATATTCAACGCTTACTCCAAGGGATACTAGTATAACACCAGCTGAGTTTAATTATACGGATATAGATGGCGCAGACACAGTTTGGTGCTACAACCTGGAGAATTATGATAACCAAGGCGATAATATAGGTGTTCCTAATGGCGCTATAACAGTCAATGTGGCTACTCCGACAACAGCTTCAAGAGTAGATCTCAGACTCGGTATAAGAAAGACAACCGCGGTTAACTATCCAGACGAGTGGCCTGAGGATATAGATGACTACACGTGGAGTGACTGGAGACAGTATGCAAGCGGTGAGGGTTACGAAGGAACGGCAGAAGGAGATACTATAACATGGACACTGACCTATTCAACTTCAGATCTCGCAACAGATTTTGCCACAGAAGGAGGATATATTCTACAGTCAAGAGCTGTATCAAGTACTGGAGGAACAGAACCAGCTCCAACAAACTTCAAGCCCAATGATGATAATGACAGGCGCGATACAGCAATAATATATATGATGAGGGACATCACACCGCCAGGGGCTGCAAATACTACAGGAGGAGTGGACGGCACAGTATCTGTATCAGGATATACCAGTACTGTCTGTGCAAATAGCGCGACCAATACATTGTGGACAAATGTGGGTGTAAAGGGAATCCTAAGTTACCCTGAAAGTACCACATGTACGTCCTACAGAGATAATACCGAATATGTCTGGTTTAATATTGAAAGTTCAGCGGATGATTCAGGCATAAGGGTAAAGGTTTCGGACCAGAACCAAGCATCAGGCAGAACAAGTGACTGTTCAGATCTGGATGAAGATGATACAAGTATAAGATACAGATATTCATTGGATGGTGGAACTACATGGAACGCGTCAGAATTATTAACTGGCATAAGCGCTGATATAGCAGAATGGGCGTTTGCTGACACGAATGTGTGGACGGATAGATATATGGTTATACAAGCTAATGATGCTCTTGCCGAAACTAAACCCAGTGACGACAGTGCAGATGATTTGAGTTTGGGTCTTTACCGCTGTTCAATAGGCACAATTGCGCCTGCAAGCAGTACAAAAGGAGAGAATGTTCTTATCCAGTTTGCTCAAAAGGATAAAGCAGGGAATTGGGGATATTCGCACAGAGCAGCCACCTATTACGCAACTCAAACTTCCGGTTGTTCTACTACAGGCAAAGGATATTACATTAATGTTGACTTATTAGCGCCAGACCCAAGAATCACAGCGGGTCCGAGAGAAGCGAATTACTCAACATCCGCAAGTTTCGAGTTTGATGATAATTCTGCCGATGACAGCCCGCTGCTCTCTGCGTTCAAGACAATGCTGCAGCAGGGAAGCGCAAAAGCTACACCTGATGATGTTAGCGCCAGTTACAGATCATGGACCTCTTATCAGCCGTGGTCCCCGACATCAGATGAAGGCTCAGCAACATTTACAGATTTAAGCACTACCGCTGCTCAAAATTGGTACAGGTGTTTTGTCATGGCAAAGGATGAAGCGCTTAATGAATGCGATGGCGCAGACAGCGCATCATATATATTTCAGTGTCTTACTCCTGCGCCAGATACTATAATCTATTCAGGAGCATTTGGCATAATAACTGACGATGACGGCAATTACAGTACGACATTTAAGTTTAAAGGAGAAGGTGGAAATAACACAGGATATGAGTATAGGTATTGCACAGATGGCTCTTCATGGACTGGCTGGTCCGGTACAGCAGAATATCCTTATTCAGTAACAAGCTATGGAAATTACACATTTAGAGTACAGGCTAGAAACTTGACAGGAGGCGTGGTAGATCCAACCCCTGCCTCAGTTACCTTCACAATTGAAGATCCTGCTCATCCTTCAGCCATCGCTCCTCCAGGCGATCCTGTGAAGTACTGGAGAGAAGAAAGCGAATAGGTAAGGACAAATCCGAAGCACTAAGCACGAAATCCGAAACAATATCAAATTACCAAAATACAAATGCTCAAAACAATAAATGTATGGATGCGAGGTGTATGTTGAGCCTGCCAGCTCCAGTACGTCGTAAGGGAGACAGGAGAGTGTTTGCTGCGGAGACGAGACATATACTGAGCAGACACTTAGAGATTATAAAATTAGTAATTAAAAATTAAGTTTTATGTTATAATTAAAATGAAATTAAGAAAAGGAGTGAATTCTATGAAATATATAGTCCATATAGAGCAGGATGAAGATGGAGTTTTTGTAGCTGAATGTCCAAGTCTGCCTGGATGCATTTCTCAAGGCAGCTCAAGAGAAAAAGCCGAAGAAAACATAAAGGATGCTATTAAAGGATATCTTGAGAGTTTAAAAAAACATGGAGAACCTGTTCCGCTTGGAATTACAGAAGAGATAGTTGAGGTTGCTGTATGAGCAGGTTACCTGTGGTATCAGGTAAGGACGTTACAAAGGCTTTTTCGAAGATTGGTTATGAGCTGGACCATCAAACAGGCAGCCATATGATCCTTAGAAGAAATGTTTTTCCATACAGAAGATTGACAATTCCCAGTCATAAAGAAATTGCCAAGGGAACCTTGAGAGCAATAATCAGGCAAGCTGGACTGACCGTAGAAGAATTCATCAAGCTAATCAAATAATTAGCTTTTATGCTATAATTACGAAAATTAAAAAAAGAGGAGGAAGTTTTTTTTATGAAAATATTAGTAACGGGCGGAGCGGGATTTATAGGTTCGCATATTGCGGACAGATTGATTGATGAAGGTCATCAGGTCGTAATAGTGGATAATCTCTCAACTGGAAAAGAGGAAAATATTAATCCAAAAGCGGTATTCTACAACCTTGATATCCGTAGTAGGGGCCCGGCGCGCCGTGCCCCTACATTGGAACATGTATTCAAAAAGGAAAGACCTGATTGCGTTGACCATCATGCTGCGCAGATGAGTGTCGCAGTATCAATGAAAAAACCTGTTTTTGATGCGGACGTTAATATACTGGGAGGAATTAACATCCTGCAAAACTGCGTAAAATATAACACGAAGAAAATAGTTTTCGCATCCTCAGGCGGGACTGTTTACGGAGAGGCAGAAAATGTTCCCACAACAGAAAACGAGCCATTCTGTCCACTCTCCCCTTATGGAGTCTCCAAGCTTGCCACTGAGTATTATCTCTCATTCTATAAACATGAATATAATCTTCCTTATACAGTGCTGAGATATGGAAATGTTTACGGTCCGCGTCAGGATCCGCATGGAGAAGCCGGAGTTATAGCTATCTTTATAAAAGCCATGCTTACAGGCAAAAAACCGACAATATTCGGCAAAGGCGATTGCGTTAGAGATTATGTATATGTTGATGATATTGTGGCAGCTAATGTGTCGGCTATCAATCGGAATATATGCGGAGCTTTCAATATAGGAACTGCCGAAGGAACAGATGTCAATGAAGTATTTGGTGAGTTAAAGCGCATAATAGATTTCCCTAAAGATTGCGAGTACGGTCCTGCCAGAGAAGGAGACCTTAAACAAAGTATCTTGTCCTTTGATAAAGCGCAAAAAACGCTTTCATGGAAACCATGTGTCAGCTTATACAAAGGGTTTGAGAGAACAGTAGATTTCTTCAGAAGAAATGGGTAATTATATACTTCTACGCCTATTCGGCATTATCCCGCTTCTCTTAGGCATAAGCATAATTACCTTCTCAGTAATACACCTTGCGCCGGGCAAACCAACAGACCTTCAAACACAACTCAACCCTAAAATATCCCAACAAACAAGAGAGAGACTGGAAAAACTATACGGACTGGATAAACCCCTGCATGTTCAGTATATTGCATGGCTTAAAAAAATAATCCGCCTTGATTTCGGGACATCCTTTACAGACGGCAGGTCCGTACGTTTAAAAATATTAGAAACACTTCCTATAACTCTAATAATCAACGTATTATCAATTATATTTATACTCCTTATTGCAATACCTGTAGGAATTGCATCAGCCACAAAACAACATTCATGGTTTGACAGATTCTCAACAGTATTCGTATTCGTTGGTTTTTCAATGCCGTCATTTTGGCTTGCATTACTACTTATTATTTTTTTCAGTATAAAACTTGGCTGGCTTCCTATTTCAGGGCTTCACTCATTAAATTATGACCAGATGAGTTATTTCCAAAGGCTGACTGACTTTGGCAGGCATCTTGTAATGCCTGTTTTTATAGGCGCATTTGGAGGAATTGCAGGTATGTCCAGATATATGAGATCAAATATGCTTGAGGTGCTGAATCAGGACTATATAAGAACAGCGCGGGCAAAAGGCTTGAGCGAGTTTCGGGTCGTTTACAAACACGCCTTAAAGAACGCTGTAATACCTCTTATCACTATTCTAGGACTTTCTGTGCCGGGTCTAATTGGAGGAAGCGTTATTATAGAGAGCATATTTGCAATTCCAGGTATGGGCAGATTATTTTTTCAATCTGCAATGTCCAGAGACTATCCTGTTATAATGGGAATCCTTACTATGGGAGCAGTTCTTACATTAATTGGTAATCTGTTTGCAGATATATGTTATGGCATTGCTGACCCAAGGATAAAGTATGAGAAAAACTAAATTCGAAGCACGAAGCACTAAATACGAAACAATATCAAATGACCAAAATACAAATGTTCAAAACAGTGTTTTGAATTTTAAAAATTTGAATTTAGAATTTGTTTCGAGTTTCGATATTCGGATTTCTGATTTTAAAAACTCCGTATCTAAAAACAACATTGAGTCTTATTAATATGTTATTGGCCAAATTTAAAAAGAATAGGCTGGCTCTTTTTGGAATAGTTATTATCTTTGCGATGTTCTTTGTTGGCATTTTTGCGCCTGTTCTATCACCATACAATCCAAATAAAATAAATGTAGATCATATCTTTTTAAGCCCTTTTCAAAACAATCATATTCTTGGAACTGATGGCCTGGGCCGCGATGTGCTGTCAAGGATAATATGGGGTACACGTGTATCCATTAAAGTAGGATTCGTAGCAACAGGTATTTCAATCATAATAGGCATTCTTATTGGATCCATTGCCGGATATTACGGTAGAATGGTTGATTCAGTCTTAATGAGATTCGTTGATATGATGCTCTGCTTTCCAAGCTTTTTCCTCATTCTATCAGTTGTAGCAATAACAAAACCATGTATAACCAATATAATGATAATTATTGGCTTAACCAGCTGGATGGGTATTGCCAGGCTTGTTAGAGGAGAGTTTCTCTCTCTAAAAGAACGTGAATTTACACAAGCAGCGAAAATAATGGGCGTAAGCAATATGAGAATTATCTTTCGCCATATCTTACCAAATGCAATGGCTCCTGTATATGTTGCTGCTACTTTTGGCATAGCCGGAGCAATACTTACAGAATCTGCTCTAAGCTTTTTGGGTCTAGGTGTCCAGCCACCAACATCAAGCTGGGGAAATCTACTTTCTACAGGTAAATCAACAATAGAATTTGCATGGTGGATTACGGCATTTCCCGGACTTGCTATCCTTATAACAGTACTTAGTTATAACCTGTTAGGCGAAGGTTTGAGAGATATACTTGACCCAAGGATTGACACATAAAAAGATATATGCTACGGTCTCGGGAGAAATTTGGAGAAATAAAATGATTACGGATAGAAGAAAGTATCAAAGATTTAATGTAGATCTTCCTGTTTTATGTAAAAAAAGAGTATATTTTATATCATATGATGGCGAGAAAGGCAGGGCTAAGAATATTAGTAGCGGTGGAGCGCTTGTATTTACAAAAGAGAATATTCCTGCTTTAACGTCCCTTAAATTAATAATACATCTTATTTATCTTAAAAAAGAGATTAAAGCTGTTGCACAAGTAGTAAAATCGGAACCAATATGGTCGGGATATAAGCTGAATTTAAAATTCATCAAGATTAGTGAAAAAGATAAAAAAATACTTAGCAAGGACTATCTTGTAAAGCGTCCTTCTAAAATCCTTGATAGTAATGAATAGTCACTGAGCGATACCGAACTTCTTGCCAGCTTTTTTAATTATTTCTATTGTATGACCAAGTTCCTCTTTGCTATGAGCTGCTGTGATTGAAAACCTTATCCTTGCAGTGTTTAAAGGAACAGTCGGAGGTCTAATAGGTACGGCAAAAATTCCATTCTGCATCAAGAACCTGCTGAATTGTATAGCTTTTCTATTTTCACCTACTATCAGGGGTATTATCTGAGTCTCGGTGTTTAAAATATTAAAACCCTCTTTTCTCAGTTGATTTCTGAAATAACTGGCATTATTGTTTAGTGTTTTTATTCGCGTATTATCCATCTCAAGAATTAATATAGCAGCAATAACAGAACCTATAACAGATGGCGGTAAAGCCGTTGTAAAGATGAAGCTTCGTGCTCTGTTAATTAAAAATTCCATAAGACTTCTGGATCCCGCTACATATGCCCCAAAACTTCCCAGAGCTTTTCCAAGTGTCCCCATATGAATATCTATCGCTCCTTCAGGAATATCAAAATATTCCGCACTCCCACGACCTTTTTCCCCCAGTACACCTGTTGCATGTGCATCATCAATCATCACCATACAATCGTATTTATTTGCCAGTTCTATAATCTCCGGTAAAGGTGCTATATCTCCATCCATGCTGAAGACAGAGTCAGTAACAATCAGACGTCTGCCATATTTACCCACATCTTTAAGAATTTGTTCCAGGCTTTTTACATCCTTATGGGGATATCGCATAAGCTTCGCCCTGCTTAATATACAGCCGTCTACAAGACTTGCATGATTATACTTATCTGCAAATATAACATCCTGCCTTCCCATCAAGGCAGATATCACACCTATATTAGCCATGTACCCGGAATTAAACGTAAGAGCTGCTTCTGTCCGCTTGAAGTCTGCTATTCTTTTTTCCAATTTTTCATTGATATCTAAATTTCCACACATAAGACGCGATGCAGTACTGCTGCAACCATACTTTTCTATAGCATTGCATGCAGCCTCCTTTAGAACAGGATCACCTGCTAAACCAAGATAATTATTGGATGAAAAATTAATTAGTTCTTTCCCATCAAGAACCAGTTTTGAAGATTTAAACTGAGAACATGTTTTTAACGTACGATATAAATCTTTTCTTTTAAAAATATTAAGCGCTTCATCAAGAAAATCCAATTTATTCATTTTCATTAACCATGTAGAGACTCAAGATTTTGAGTCTCTGCTGAGTCCCAAATCTTTTATCATATCTAAGTCATGCTTCACGCTTCTTCCCTTTGTAGTTAGGTAATCTCCTAGAATCATACCATTTGCTCCTGCAAGGAACATCATTGGCTGAAGACTCCGCAATACAACTTCCCTACCCCCGCAGATAATAATATCCTTTTTTGGGAAAACAATCCGAAATATAGCTATTATTTTTAGCGCTTCCAAAGGCTTTAGCAGAGACATGTTCTCAAGTCTAGTATTCTTAACAGGATTCAGAAAATTTATCGGGATAGAGTCAGGATCTAATTCTTTCAAGGTCAGAGCTAACTCTATTCTCTGCTGCTGAGACTCCCCCATTCCAAATATGCCCCCACAGCATGTAATTAACCCTGCTTCTTTAGCTGCTCTGATTGTATCTATATTCTCATCGTAAGAGCGAGTTGTGCAAATCTGAGAGAAAAAACTTGGACATGTCTCAAGATTATGATGATATCTATCCAGACCAGCGCCTTTTAATTCCGCAAAAAAATCCTTGTCTAAAATTCCCAGAGACGCACAGCACTCCAGAGGAGTTTCACTCTTGATTTTTCTTATTGCGCTTTTTATCTTTTCAATCTCTTTTCTGGAGTTTATCTTTTTACCACTGGTCACTATAGAAAACTCTGCTGCACCGTTATGTGCAGCATCCATTGCTGATTTAACTATTGCTTCTGTATCTAACAGGGGATATTTAAGAATTTTTGCCTTGTGATAGTCCGACTGTCCGCAAAAAGCGCAGTTCTCTGCACACATGCCGGATTTTGCATTTACAATGGAGCAGAACTTTACTTTCTTTCCTTTAAATTTCCTGCGTATTTTATCCGCTACCGATATGAGGTCTATCAGATTGTCGTCTATCTTAACCAGATCGTAAATTTCAGCATCAGTAGGCTGTATGCCATTTAAAACCTTATCTTCTATTGTTCTATACATTCACATACGACCTTTGTCGTCTACTAAATCTGACTATTTCCCTGTATCCTGCTCTTTTTATTAAAGAAACTGCCTTATCAAAATCCCTTCCCACATGCTCAGGTTTATGCGCGTCAGAGCCCAGTGTAACAGGCACATTATGCTTATAACAAATCTTAAGGAACTTCTCCTGTGGATATATTTCTCCTACAGGCTTGTATAGCCCGGAAGTATTAACCTCAATACATACATCTGCATGTTTTAAGATGCTTGCTGTTTGTTCATAGATACATGTTAAATCTTTATCAGGCTTATATCCAAACTTCTTTATAACATCTATATGAGAAATACAGTCAAATAGCCTTGATTCTGCAGCTTCTTCAACCAGACTAAAATAATCTTTGTACACTTTATACAAATCCTGATTTTCAAACCTTGATTTATGATCAGGATGATCAATCATCCAATCATCCAAAAAGTGCACAGACCCATACAAATAGTCAAAATCATACTTATTGATAGTATGCATTACGATCTTCATGTTTCCGGGCAAATAATCAATCTCACACCCGAGTTTTATTGAAATATGTTTTTTAAATTCTTTCTGCAATCTTTGTACATGTTCTACATATATTGGAAACTCATCAATGGACATAGCAAGCCTTCTTGCAAGTTCTTTATCCTCAAGATGCAAAATCGGGAAATGCTCATTAAACCCTATCTCTCCCAGACCTTTTCTAATAGCTCCCCTGACATATTCTTCCATCTCTCCCTCTGCATGACCACACATTCTGGTATGTATATGATAATCAACAAGCATAAATCTTATCCTTTTAAACCAAACATTTCTTCTTTGAGATCAAGGTAATAAATATAGTTTTCATATTTTACATCAGGAGGACATCTATGGTCGCAGAATGGAATATATCCTCCTCTTTCTACAATAGGAACTAACGATTCCATGTATTCCTTAATGGCATCATGCCCTTGTATAAGCTTCATCTTGTTAACACCACCCATAACGCGAAGATCCTTGCCATATTCCCTCAGTAGATCTGCCGGATGCGTACATGAATTAACTTCATATGGTAAAAGACAGTTAACTCCACCTTCCATGAAACCATGAAGTATTGGCCTTACATCGCCATCACAATCAATATACCAGATGTCTATATTGTATTTTTTAAGCTTCTTATTGATCCTTTTGTATCTAGGAACAACAACTTTATTAAAAAAGTCAACTGAGACAATCGGTCCATTTTTAAAACATATATCTTCCCAGCCTGATGCAAAATCAAAGTCAAAATGAGGCAAAACCTGGTCCAGAAAATCTTCTACTAAAGTGCATACTGTCTCAACCATATCTTCAACCATATCAGGATAGTCATAAGTTGCATATGCTAGCCCCTCAAATGTCAACATATCTCTTATTCTTCCGATCATGGAGCCACAATCTACCCCCAGAGGATAGGTTCTGTCTTCAGGATGCATCCCCTTATATTTTCCAATATCAAACTTTCTTTCAGGATGACTGCGAGAAAATCTCTTTTTACATTCCTTCCAGTCATCTGGAGTAACAATTGATGACTTTATAAAATGCGGGATTGTATCATGACCATCCTTCGGAACTTCTGCTGTGAGACCATCAGCATTCAAAATAATCTTTTTATCTTCTGTCTCCGATATAATCTTGCCGCGCTCAAATGGTGGAATCATCCAAACTTTGCCACCTATCTCTTTTATTTCGTCAAAATTAAAGAATATATCTGCTTCAGCATTATTTGTAATACCCTTTTCCTTGAATTCCTTCCATCTCTCAAAATTTTCATTCCAGTATCCAAATTCCATATTAAAACATCTATCAACTGATTTATAGTGCATCTGCCTGTTAAAGCGTTCTCTGTCTGTCATAGTTCCCTTCCACTTCGGTCTGCATGGGGTAATTGGCATTTTACAACCTCCTGTATATTTTTGTTATTTCATCAACATGAAATTCCGGCAGGTTTTTCAAACATCTTTCTTCTTTTATTTTCACTCCTTCAGATTTTTTCATAACTTTCCCTATGACTGCCGATGATATATTATCTTTTTGCAATGCTGCTATTAATTTCTCAGTATCCCTTTTATCTACAGCTATAAGAAGCGCGCCTGATGCGATTGCTCCCATAATATCAAGATTATAATGTTCGCACAATATTTTAGATTCTGAAATAAGCGAAATCCTATCTTTGTATATGACCAATCCTACATTTCCTGCCTTTGACAGCTCCAATAGTCCAGTGTAGAGTCCTCCTTCAGTCGGGTCATGCATTGCATGAACATTTGCCACGCTCGAGGCAATCATTGCATCCTTTACCACACTAATACCAGGAGCATATATAAATTTTTTAATTCTATTAACAAATTTCCTGCCAAATATATTAGCCAGTTCCTTCCCTTTTTCTCTTGCAATAATAGAAGCTGCCTCTATCGCTATCCCTTTAGTAAGAACAATACTGTCCCCAACCTCAATATTCCCTACATCTACTAATTTGTCCTTTTCCACTTCACCAAGCATATTGCCTATTATAATTGGTCTATCCAGTCCACATGTAATCTCAGTATGACCTCCGCAAAGACTGATATTTAAAGCTTCACAAGCAGAAACTAGTTCCTTGAATAATTTTTCTGCCATTTTAGTATTCGCCTTCTTTTCGGGGAGAAGAACTGTGGCTAAAAACCACCTGGGAATCGCTCCCATTGTAGCAATATCATTTGCATTAATGTTAACAACATACCATGCTATATTTTCAGCAGTAAATGTAATAGGATCTGTTTTCGCAACAAGATATTTATCTCCCATATCTATTACTGCAGCATCCTCACCGATCTTTGGGCCCAGAATTACACGCTTATCCTTTACCTCATATGAGGAAAGCAATCTATCAAGTAATTTCATAGGCAACTTGCCTGGAGAGAGTAAGGACATTATAAGTTCTTATATTGTAAATATTCAGTAAACCCCACTAGTATAAGCAAAAGGAGGGGCAGTATTTCGAGCGCTCTTATCAATCCAGCAATTTTATCTCGTAACGATACGAATCAGGGATAATCGTCCCTTTTATAGGATCGGGAATAATTGCATCAATCCGAGCTTCAGTCATATAAATAGCCGGGTTGCCTGTTTCCCTGTCCTCTATCCTCTGCCAGTTGGAAAAACGGACAAACTTTGGATGACGTTTCTTGCGATTTTCAATAATCGTTACTGTTTCAGGTTTTACCCAGAAGTACGTCTGGTCTATTTCAGCGATCTGAAGAGGGTATCGCGGGTCACAGTGTCTGGTTGGACTGGGTAATATATTTGCTATCAGATATACCTTGCCGTTCTTTGAGGAACGAAAAAGATTTGGAAGTGACCCCGGCGAATGAATAAGACTGGAATCTGGATAAGTTAACGGTACTGCTGGACCCCATGTCTTCCCCTTATCTCTGGAAATAGAAAAAAACTTCGCGGCAGTCATTGCCTGTAGTGGACCGCACTCACCACGCATAACCATCATAAGCGTCCCGTCACTCATCTCAGCAACTGCCGGTTCATCCAGACTGCGGGACATATATTCTGGCACGCTGATATGGTTAGACATCTCCCAGTCAATATCGCTCCCATCTTGTTTCCAACGCCCACGAAAACAGGCCACAGCTTCATATGGCCAGACAGTAAAGCCAAAACGATCGGCGCGTCTTATCAGTTGTCCATTGTTGTCCACAGGATGAAACAATACAGGCATAATGAGGGTACCGTCTTGAAGACTTATTACACGCAATCCTGAGTCGAAACGGCCTGAGTTCTTTCCATACCAGATTCCGTCGGCCCAGTGAATTTTATCATATCTATCACCTTTCTGGATGAGTTGTCTTTCCTTGCCCCATGTTTTACCATCATCCTTTGAGAAACGATAGAATATTCTGTGGGTTTGTAATTGAAGCAATTCGCCAGTAGCATCCGGGCCGAATGAATAGTCCTGATCAATTTTTTGCTCCCATACACTATAAAAATCAACCAGGAGACCGTGATCCGAGTCAAGATAATAATTGGTCTCGCCTCTTATGATCATTCTGTTTCCAATCTTCTTCTCCCCACTCCATTCACCTTCCATTTTCCATGTTTTTCCATTATCTTCTGAAATACGAATAAGGTCTTTTCCATCAATCTTGATAGTTTCTTGTAAGATTGGTTTGCTTAAAGACGTATAACCCATACTACTGACAAAAGCATTCTTCATATGCAACGTTTTTTCTACAACAATTCCTTTTACATCTTGCTTAGTCATTTTTTTTTCTCTCCTTTTTTATTTATCATAAATTGCATCGAAGGATAAAGCTCATATTCAGCAAAACCACGGAAGTTGCCGTCACACATGGTGAAAAGCAAGCCCTTCTCGCGATAGCAACTAAAATCATACCCTGAGACATTGAACTTCCATAAATCACCGGGTTGTGGTCCCTCTGGTACAGCGCGAGCAAACGCTTTAAGCGGTATCGCCACCTCTACGGTCCATCCCTCATCCACATCATTCCAATCGTTGATAGTCCCCGCGTGAGTAGCCCTGACGATTGCGCCGGAGTTGAAGTGCTCCGTGAATCGCGACGCACCACCGCCGCCACGACCAATGTAGTGAATATCCCAGAGAGCATTCCACACGTTGAATTCAAACTCATAAAAATCGAGGCGATCATCACATGGCTTGATGAATAATTCCGCCACATCAGCTCTACACAGGATTTCGTTATTCTCTTTCTCTGTAACGTAGAGATCCTTATCCTTGATGTCCATGCAAAAATAGAGATTGTCCCTGTCCCACGCTAAATAAGCTGTTCCGATGTGTGTACGCTGTCCGGACTCAGCGTATCTGTAAAAAGTGCTGAGCGCCACTGCTTGCTGCCATATCGCATCATCAAGTTTTCCATCTATTTTCGGCGGAACCGCAGCATAGACGACAGGATATGGTTCCTTCCGCACTTCGCATTTGGGCTCTCTAGAAAATATACGTAAGGCAGCACAACCTTGTAGCATTAACCCCATAATTACAAAAGCTGATAAAAGAAATATCCTCGTTTTACGCAGATTCATCTTAAACTTTTCGTTTGCATCATACATGTTTTTTCCTCCTCTTTTTATTTTGATTGACACCTTGTTAAACTCTCATCTAAATAACACTCTATCATATTCTCATTTAGAATCATATACCTGTCCGCTGTGCCGGCACAAGTTGGAATCAGTTCAGCAACCTAATCCTAAGTGTAATAATACCAAAAGGTTTAATAGTTACTGCCACTTTGTGTTTATCTACACCTACACGTATTTCTTTTTCATTCTCTTCAACCAAATTTGATTGATATGCTTCTCTTATTGAAATAGATGGTAAAGTTAGTTTTGCGTTGCATTTTTTACCCTCTGTTTCTATCAATCGAACTATCAGATCATTGCCATTATTTTCCGCGCGCTTTAATGTCAAAACTGATACATTCGGTTTATCTATCGTGCAAAATGTTTTATTTTTTTCTAGTCTGCCTTCTTTTTTACCAACAATACATACTGATTTCAATGGATTGTTAATTTCCCATCCGAAATTCCGGGATTTTATATCTCCTGCGCTGTTTTTCTCACTGGTTATAGAATAACGGGATAGAATTTCACCTACTTGTACAGGCTGAAAATTTGTCTGAAAGTTGTTTGATAATACATACGAATACATATGCCCCTTTTTAAATTCACCATATTTTTTAAACTGATGACCATAACCCGGCGGGGTTACAGCATGATGTGCATATGAGACATATCCCGGCCAAAGACCTCCAAACTCAATAACATGTGATTCAGCACTTGATAATGTTATACTCATATCCCTGTTATAAACTTTAGCCCAGTTCTGCATTACATAATAGTCTGAGTTAGAACCCGGGAGCTGATCTTTGAGAGGTTCTATCACAGAATTTGCCCCTTCAAATTTTAATTTGGGATTCTCAACATGGAAAGGAAACGCAAAATACACTTCCAAAAAAGATGTGGAATCTTTTAAAATTTTGTTATTAAAATCTATTCGTTTAATATTATCATAAATCAAAATTTCCTGTGATACCTGAGGACAACCAACTCCTTCACCAAATATCCTTACGCTACCACAAATCGGACCATTCTCTCCTTCCTGTATTTTTACATTCTTAAGATAATTTTCTTGATGCGTTTTTGAATATCGAACGATAAGCTGATTAACCTTATGTTTCGTTTCTTTGTCTACAATTTCTCTTTGCAGTTCTTTATCATAAATACTCATAATACTGCCCGTATCAGTATCTATTTTGATTTTAAAGAATCTATTTTCTAATATTGTCTTGCCGATACATATACTGCTGCTAAATCCTTGTTTGTCTTTAATTGGCATAATTTGATACGTTTTGTAACCCATTGGAGGAACATTTTCTGCTACGAAAATCAGTTCGAAGCGTTCGGCAGGGTTTACTTCGCCAAGCGCATACCTATGCGCAGCATAAGGCAGGGGATCTTGCGGGCTTTTTAATTTAATAATTTGGAAAGGCACTTCTTGTTTTGTCTCTAAATCAATGATCTTAAACTTTTTTTCTATTAGTTCTATTGGTAAATTGATTATAGGCCTGCCAATTGCTCTGCAACCGGCAGGTGAATAATAAGATTTATCTTCAGAATATTTTAAATACAGTGAACTTTCGCAAGGTGTATGGTCACAAAATAACATGCGTACCAAATCTGTCCGTTTCCAGGATAGCGAATTAAATATATTGATATGATATCCATCATCTGCAATTTTTATCTCATCAGTTATTTTATTCAGGCTTTTGGAAAGTATGTTATGGGCTAAAGCGGAAGCTCTATATGCATAATTGCTTTTTTCCGACCAATTACCGTCATGTCCCGGTCCTGCTACCTGGCCAAGTCCCCATGTGTGTTCATCGTACAGTATTGTATTATCATATGCATCTTCTATTTCTTTACCCGGATAAGTATAATTACTGACTATAGAGGCTATAGCAGCAAACTTTTCAGCCTGATTTAAAAGACTATGAGTAATAAAATTAATACCTGTTTCCTTTGCCGTTGATAATGGACCAATTGGATAATCTGTGTCGGGTATTTCTCCTCTGAATACAGGAAGATTTTTGTCATATTTTTTTTCAATTTGATTAAAAAAATCGTGATTTGTCGACATTATAAGTTTAGGATATACCCATTTCTTATTCCATTCCTTAGCTATACGACTTATATTCATTGTAGGCGGAGAATTATCTCTGTCAGCACCAGTAGCAGTGTAACGAATGATATTAAATGGATAATTTTGTTTATTTAATAGCTCAATTTTATTAGAAATAACTTCAAATAACTGCTGGCAACTCCATATTCCTAAACGCCCAGAGTCATACCAAAATATTACCTGTGAACCATCCTGAGCTTCCCATTTAAATATGCCTGGAATATTGGCTGGTATAACCTTTGATTCATCCCAATATGGTATAGGCACTTTCTTTCCGTCAGAACGATAGGAGTACCATCGCTGCAGGTTTGCTGTAAAATATTTTATGCCTGCTCCTGCTAACACTTTTGGTATTCCCCAACTTAATCCTTGCATATCACACATGGCACCAGAATAAATCGGTATTTCATATTTTTGTTTCAGTTTAAATGATGGATACATTAATCTTACTAATTCTTCATGACTGCAATATTGAGTAATTTCATTAGCAAAAAATACTGGGACTTCTATTCGGCCTTCTTTTATATATTTTATGAGTTTACTTACGACATATTTAGGCCTACTCTTAACATAGTTTGCTACGGACCATGCTTGTTCAAATACATATTTAAATCTCGATTCCTTAGGAAATTTATTTGTTTTTTCACAAAATTTTAATACATCATCAATGTAATTATTATATTCAATAAGAGTATCAGAAGGCAAATTAGTATATCCTAAATCATGATGCGAATGATGCACAATATAAAATTCCCAATGTTTTTGCGGCTCCCATTTTACGGATTGTTTATCTTGTGCTTTTCCATCAACGAAAATAATAAATTCTGCATTTATTGGTTTATTAATTTCAGGAATGTGTATCTGGTATGTTTTTTCTTTCGGCTCAATTAATCCGAAATTTATCTTTATATTCATTGAACCGGCTTTTACGTTTAACGTTGCATTTATCCTTTTACCGGTGTTCTTTATGGTTATATAAACTAATTGGACAATCTTATCTTTTTTTCTTTTAAAAAACGCCGTTGGTTTTATTGAGACAATATTTAACATTTTTCAGTCCTTTCATCTACTCTTTAGATCCAATTTCTTTACTTATTTCGGATAATGTTTCTTCAAGTTTTTGAATAAGGATATCGATTTCTTCGTTGCTTATTGTTAGTGGCGGGCATATCAGAACACCGTCTCCCCTTTTGCCATCTGCGCAACCGCTGACCGGGTAAACAAGAAGACCTTTTTCCATGGCTTTTAGCACAATTTGCATACATATTTTAAGAGTCGGATCAAATGGTAATTTTGTTTTCTTATCCTTAACAAACTCCAAACCCCACATAAGACCTCTGCCGCGCATATCACCAACTATAGATATTTTATCAGCAATAGATTTAAGCCCATCACCAAGGAGACGTCCCTTATCTTTAACCCCTTCAATAATTCTGTGTTTCTCTAAATAGTCTAAAACGGAAAGTCCAACACTTGCGGTCACAGGATGTGCATTATAAGTGTGTCCTCCTACATAGGAGGATTTCGATTTGCTAAAAGCATTAAACACTTTTTCTTGAATTAGTATTGCTGCAAGAGGAGCATACCCACTGGACAATCCCTTCGCCAACACTACAAGATCCGGTGTAACACCCCATTGTTCAATAGCTAGGAATGTTCCTGTACGGCCTACTCCTGTCATCACTTCGTCTGCAATCCAGAGTATATCGTATTTATCACATATCTCACGTATCATTGGATAATATTCAGGTACCGGGGTTACCGCTCCTGCTGCTGCTCCAACAATAGTTTCAGAAACAAAAGCTGATATATATTCAGGCCCTTCCTGGATAATCACTCGTTCAAGGTCTTTTGCGCACATTACGCCACAACCAGGATAGCTCTTATCAAACGAACATCGGTAACAGCAAGCCGGAACAATATGTGGAACCGGCATAAGCATAGGCATCTGGATAGTTCTTCTGTCTGTCTTGCCCGAGACTGAATCTGCAGCCAATGTATTGCCATGAAAACCCTGCCACCTGGAAATTATCCTGTATTTCGCACTCTTCCCCGTGTATACATAAAATTGCCGGGCTATCTTTAAAGCATTTTCTATAGCTTCTGACCCACCGGAAAGCAGCATTACTCTGGCATATCCCTCAGGAGCCATTTCTATCAGCTTTTTACTAAAATCCAGAGTAGGTTGATTTAGAAAGTGTTGTGGAGGAACATAGGCAATTTTCTTTGCCTGATCAGCCATTGCATCGGCAATTTCTACTACTCCATGACCGATACCTGTTACATTTGCTCCTGCACAACCATCAAGGTATTTTTTCCCCTTCTCATCCCATACCCATGAGCCCTTTCCCCTAACTGCCAATGGATAATCCCGTTCCAAATCCCTGGCAAAAAAATAATGTTCATTAAGTTTCATTTTTCTATCTCCTCCAAATTTTATGTAAAGTTTTGCTGGAGCAACCGTTCCTTATATCTTGAAATTCCGTGCAGTGTCAATTAATGCTTTTACATTTTCCACCGGTGTCCCAAATGTAATTGGAGGTCCACAACAAGAAAGAAACCCTCCATTGAGACCTGTTTTTTTTATCTGGGATATAACTTCATTCTTTACGTCTTCAACACTGCCTTTCAGAAGGGTATGCTCACTACTCACATTTCCAAATAGACCTATTTCATTTCCCAACTCTCTTTTAATTTCACCAACATCTAAAACATACCCCTTTCTTGACTCATCAATCAACACCCCCTTTATATTGGTGGTCTTAATATATTTTACGATTGGGGTAACATTACCCCAAAAATTCATAATTGGAATCAATCCAATCTTTTCCACCTCTTTATAAAATTCCTTTTGAATTGGAACTACATAGTTTTTGTATATCTCAGGTGAAGATAAATCAGCTCCAAGATATGATATGGACTGGGCATAACCATGTGCCCCACAATCTTTCACTGCCTCCACATACTTTAACTGTCTTCTGTACATACCTTCACCAAGATAAAAAAACAGTTTTGGGTTATCTATCATTTGCACCATCCCATGTTCAAATCCCATAATACCATCACTATCAAAAATATCGTGAATAGGTCCTTCTGTTTCGAGAAAAATAAAAATATCGTCTCCATACTTTTTTGAAAGAATTTTTAGATGATCAAATTTTTTCTTTTTTTTTAACTCTTCTGCACTCAGATACACTATATCTAAAAACTCGTCAATAACCTTTTCAGAATTCAATTTTCTGACTGCTTCCAACAATTCTTTATACTTTGGACCATTTATTATCTCCTTTTTTGATTCAAAGAATGCTTCCGCTAAATGCATATAATCAGGGTTAAAAATCTCTTGGAAATTTTCTTCTATTTTTGCAAGTTCTTCTCCATGTATTTTCCACGCTTCTTTCTCTTTACTATAATCCGACACAATTCCCATAAGAGCAAACTTGTACATACCCCATCCATGTACTCCAGCAGGTATGATATCGGTTTTCTCCCCATGCAGAGCTCTTATTACCAATTCTTTTGAATTCATAATGTGCCACCAGCCTCCTTCCATGCTCTTCGAACAAATTTGACTGCTTCTACCACGCCTGTTTCTCCAAGACCGCTTGCTTCTTCAATACTAATCCATCCATCATAACCTGATTGTTTCAAAACTGAGAATATATCGCTAAAAGGCACCGCCCCTGTACCGATTAACACCGGCTTGAAAACTCCTTGTGTCTGCGTATCGGCAGCATGCACGCAAAGCAGTTGGTCGATAACCTGATGCAAGACAGACAAAGGATCATGGCCATACGCCACGGGATTGGCGGTATCGAAGAGTATCCTGATCGGAGTATCCGTGAGACGTCCGGCTATTTCCAGAAATATATCCGGAGGATAACAAAAATCATAGTATTCCCATGCACCTGGCTTGGAATGATTCTCAAATACAAGTTTCACCCCCTCACGCTCCGAGGTGTCAACAGCGCCCATCAGGCCTTCAATTGCCCAGGCAATTCCCTGCTTTCGGTTAGTTTGCGGATGTGCCTGACCTGCGGTTACACGAACCATTTCCGCACCCAGCACGTTTGCTGAAGCAATATCCCTCTTCAACTGAACAAGCTGACGTTTTCGTTCAACAGGATCAGGATGAGTAAAGTCTGGGTATGTATTCATCACAGCAATATGCATACCAGCATCTTCAATTTCCTCACGCATTTTTTTTAAATACGCAGTACTGCGATTCTTAAAAAGAATAATACTGATATCAATGGCATCAAGACCTATAGTAGCTGCCTGATGAGCCCACTCACCAATTGACATATCTCCATTGATGATTTCCTTAAAATAAGATACCGGCAAACAGCTTAATTTCATAGTCTTATCTCCCGTTCATTTCAAATATAGCTTTAATAATTTCTTTCGGATTATTCATAATAAATTCCAAAGCTTCAGGAGCTTTATCAATTGAAAACCTATGGCTTATAATAGGAGCTACTTTTATGTATCCTCGAGATATATAATCCATTGATGCTTGCCAAAGAGCGGGTGCGCCTGTCGAACTTACGATTGTAAGTTCCTTAAATAACAACAAATGAAGTGGTATATTATTTGCAGGTTCTTCTGGCAGACCAAAGAGATGGATCCTACCCTCTCGTCCGGCAAGAGAAAGTGCCATTGCAAAAGTCTCCGCTTTCCCCACTGCATCTATGACCACATGCGGCTTTCTTGGAAGCGAGTTGATTAATTTACTCAGATCCTCTGAGTGAGTATTTATCACCTGGTCTGCGCCGAGTTCAAGAGCTAAGGAAAGACGTCCTTCTCTATGTCCGGCTATGATAACTTTTGATGCTCCTTTAAGGCGCGCAAGTTGTATCATAATAAGAGTTGACGGTCCATCACCAATAATAAGCACTATATCTCCTGGTTCAACCTTTACTGTTTCTATAGCAGCCATTGGACAATTCAAAATACAACCTGCTCCTGCCAGGGAAAAATCAACATTTTCTGGAAGCATGTATATATTCTCACGCGGGGCAACAACATATTCAGCCCATCCGCCATCTACGTTAATTCCAATTTCACGCGTCCCTTTTTCACAAAGTTGCGGTCTCCTTGCTAAACAATATTTGCATTCACCACATCCTAGGTATGAATCTGAACCTACTCTGGTTCCTATAAGTTTTTTGTCTACACCTTTGCCTACATCAGCAACTACACCTGCAAATTCGTGGCCTGGAACCAAGGGAGGTTTTGCTTCTGGATGTTTACCAGCCAGTATATGAAGGTCTGTACCGCATATTCCTGCTGCTTTTATTTTCAAAAGCACCTTACCCGGACCTGGCTTTGGTGTTGGTTTCTCCACAACTTTAATTTTATAAACATCTGTCCATACCACTGCTTTGTACTTAGCCATCCCAAAATCTCCTATCCATTACTATTTATTCTTCTGGTAAATGAATATCATATCTATAACTGTGCATTGGACATTCCACCTTTTTATTTTTTATATCTTCCAACTTCTTTATACCCGGATCTATCAAAGCAGGCGTCATCAATAAAACAATATCCTTTGTTTCCCGATCCTCATACCAGCGAAAATTGGAAAAACGGATAAACTCAGGTTCTCCCTCTTCAGGTTTTCTTTTATCAATTACAGTTACCGTTTCCTTGATAACTTTAAAGGTATCTGTATCAATTTCTGCTATTTGAATAATATTTCTGGGATCACAGCCGTATGTAGGTTTATCTAGTATATTGGTAATCATGTATAATCTGCCATTCTTACTTGAACGGAATACATTTACCAAAGATGCAGGAGAATAAACGATTTCATTATCAGTGTATCTTAATGGTTTTGGCTCCGACCAAGTGTAACCGTTATCCGATGATATAGAATAGTATTTTGTACTTGGTATTTCCGCTTTTTCGCACCTTTTATCTATCGTTGTCCGCATAATCATAATTATTCTGCCATCAGAAAGAACTTCTACGGAAGGTTCATCAGCTCCATCCGCCGAAAATTTTCTTGGCAGAGTTACGTACTCTCCCTGATCCCAATCTATACCATTTCCATCAGTTTGCCAGCGTCCAATAAAACAACCAGCTTTGTGTAACATAAAACCATCATCAGGAGAATACATGGTTCCATCTTCAAAAAGGGAATTCATCCAATGCGGTATCAAGAACGTACCGTTTGCAAGTTTCGGTGCATGGGATCCTTCTACAGCACCAGAATTCTTCCCATACCATATTTCTTTCGCCCAGTGGACAGAATCGAATTCTTTTCCTTTGAGTACAAGCTGCTCAATTTTATTCCATGTTTTTCCTTCATCTTTTGAAATCTGTGTATATATGCGTCTAGTTCTTATAACAGGAGATTCTTTCCTCCATGGAAGGATTTCAGGATTGTCTTCTGCAACTAAAGAAACCCGCAAAAGAAAACCATTATCAGGATCTAAAAAGAAATCAGGGACCCCTCTCTCTGTCTGACGATTTGGGCCTAATACTTCTATCATCTGCCAATCTTCACATTTTTCCCATGTATAACCATTATCCTCTGAAGAACGGATAAAAGCGTAATTTTCCTTCTTATCAGGATTATCTTTTCCAATCACCCGAAAATAATAATTGCGTATATCAGAAATGTATACTGATTCAACCAATTTATTCTTCTTAGTCGATACATAGGAAATACTTGATGCCCAAGCAGCTATCGTATCCACTTCTTTCTCAATACCTTGCTTGTCGATATGTATAGACCGTTCAACAGTTATCTTTCTCATAATTCACTCATCCTCCCATATTTTAAAAGTTTGCCATGTATTCACACTTACCTTTTATATCAAGACGTATGCGATAAAGCGATCCACCCATCGGGACTTTGGAATCAAACCCAGGTGGTGTAAAATTGCTTGACCAGTATTCACCGGCAGTGGTGATATACAAGTCTGTCAGGTCTAAACCACCAAACATTACACTTGAAACTTGTTTCACCGGCATAGGAATCCGGCGTTCTGCCTTACCGTCAGGGTCATAGCGTACTACTTGTTCGCCATACCACTGAGCGCTCCACACATAGCCATCAGCATCTACTGTCAAACCATCAGGAATGCCTTCATCAGATGGGACTTCTACAAAATTTCGTTTATTGCTCAAATTACCTGTATTTATATCAACGTCGTAGGCATAAATACGTCTTACTGCAGAGTCAGCGTAATAAAGCGTACGATTTTCCGGGCTGAACCCAAGTCCGTTAGAAAGTTTTATTCCATCATCCACAACACGGATTGAACCGTCAATGTCTATTAAATAAAGCTTTCCTGTTTTCTCCATACCATTCGTTTCCCAGTAATATGTACCAGCGTAAATACGGCCTTTAGAATCAGCAATAATGTCATTAAAGAAAAGTGATTCACCATCGTATTGGCTGACAATTGTCCTATAATTGTCCTGACCTCGCCATAGGTGCAGTCCCGCTCCTGCAACTATTAATGAATTGTTTCTATTCAGTGCTATACCAGATACCGCAAGGTCACGACTGATAATACTCTTTTTATCATCAGATGTTGAATACTGGAAAACCAATGATGCTTCAGCATCTACCCATATGAGTCGATGGTTCGTCGAGTCCCATAATGGCGCCTCACCACAGCGATTGTTATCTTCAGCAATAATTTCAATATTGTACATCATAAAAAACCAAAAAATTACTTCTCAGGCCAGTATCTCTCAGTTATTATCTTATCTTCCGTAAAAAAGTTAACAATTGCTTTGCCCTGCGCTTTGATATCAGCAAACTGCGAAGCCTTCATCCCGCCAAACGGTAAATACGATACAGGGGCAGGGATACCTATATTAATGCCGATCATTCCGCATTCAACCTCAAGTTTGAACTTGCGAGCATAATAGCCATTCTGCGTATAGATAGATGCACCATTCCCGTATTGATGGTCGTTAATAATCTTTATTGACTCATCAAGAGTATCAGCTTTTAAAATAACAACTACCGGACCGAATATCTCAGTTTCATGAATTTTCATTCCGGGCTTTACATCCGTAAAGATTGTTGGACCAATAAAATAACCTTTTTCACAGCCATCAACCATAATGTTCCTGCCGTCCAGAGCCAGTGTTGCGCCTTCATTTATTCCTGTCTCAATCATATCAAGAATAAACTTTTTTGACTTGGCGGAAATAACCGGTCCCATGACCATAGGTTCATCTGCAACTTTTGGATCAAGCGGGTTGGCAACTATAATCTTTTTTGATTCCTCAATAAACCTCTCACAAATTGTCCTGTACATATCATTCCCAACAGCGACTATCGCAGAAGAAGCCATACATCTTTGACCTGCACAACCATAACATGAAGTAATCATATTGCGAATAGCATCATCAATCTTAGCATCAGGCAAGACAACCAAATGATTCTTAGCCCCACCCATCGCTTGAAAACGTTTATTGGTTTTAGCACATTTTTCAGCGACAATCTGGCATGTGCGAGTCGAGCCGACCAGCGATACACCTTTAACCTTTGTGCTTTCCATAAAAGTATCTGCAACCACTCTATCCCCATTGACAAGATTGAAAACTCCTATAGGTAATCCTATCTGGTCTATATATTCAGTAATTAGCTGCATAGTTAAGGGGACTTGCTTGGAAGCTTTAACTATAAAAGTATTTCCGGTAGCTATGGCATAGGGAAGAAACCAAAAAGGAACCATCGCAGGAAAGTTAAATGGTGCAATCATTGTGAATACACCCAGAGGCAAACGGATTACCTCGCCGTCAATTCCATAAGAACTACCTATCAGTTTATCACCCTGCTGTAATATTGGCATACCAGAGGCTACTTCACAATTTTCAAGCACTCGTTTCATTTCTGCGCGAGCGTCGGGAATGGATTTTCCCATTTCCTCAACAAGAGTTCGAGCAATTTTTTCTTCATTTTTCCGAAGTAATCCAATCAGCTTGTATAAAGGCTGAACTCGTCGAGAAACAGGTGTGCGGCTCCAGTTCTTAAACGCTTCAGAAGCAGCGTCAATAGCACGATTTACTTCTGCAGGCGTTGATAACGGCACTTTCCCGATTATTTCGCCTGTACTTGGATTCTCAATATCAATGTAGCCGGTATTTTCTGCTTCTATCCATTTTCCATTAATATAATTTTTTATGGTTTTTACACTCATATCCTGTATTCCTCCAATTGCATCCAGCCAGCCTGACTGAACTGGGTTAATGTTCGCTGCGCAGCTCCATAAGTCACAAATTCTTCTGGCTTCATACCTTCAGGTTCATACGCACGTACAAACTCAGGTATTGTTTCTAATCTATTAATGACTTCTGAATCTATGGACACATCAATACGCTGCGGGTCTCTCGGTATCCCCGGCTGTAAAAGTAATGTCTGATATTTCGGATGGATGGACATTATCAGTTCAGCTCCTGTCAATTCCTCCATGTGATATGTTCCCCGTAATGCTGCAACTACTAAAGTTGCTTCGTAATCGTGTTTTTTAAATATAGAATAAGCCCGTTTTGTTACAGCAAGACCTGCCTGTCGAATATCTGACTCATTAATATTGGCTTTGCTGTCATTAGCCATATCACGCAGGTAATCATCAAGACGGCCTATCATGATAACGGCAAAACACTGCCCGGGTATCTTACCAGCCTGTTGAGCGCGTTGCTTACCCTTACGAAACCGTTCAGCAACAGCAATAACCTGAGGAACCGTAAAGCTCACAGTAGCTGTTATTGTAATTCCTTCAGATGCACATTCCTCCAATGCGTCCAGTCCTGCTGCTGTTACTGGAAACTTTACAGCAATATTCGGCGCCCAGGAATGAAACCTTCTTGCCATGGATATCATTGCTTCTGTATCCCTTGCTATAGCCGGATTGACCTGAGCGCAAACATACCCCAGTTTCCCTGAAGTACGTTCATATTCGGGTTTAAACATCTTTGCTGCGTTCTTAACTACAACGCTCACAAGAAATTCTGCCTGTTCCTGAGAGGATAAATCCTTTTTAATATCTTTCAGCAAATGATTCCATTTCTCAGGACTAGAATGCAGAGTTTTAGATATAAGTACAGGATTAGTGGTAACTCCCGTAGCACCGTGCAACAGTGCCTGTTGAAGCTCATCAGGATCTCCTGAATCATGCCACCATGTCGTTTTTATTTCTTTTACTAACCATTGCAAATAACTATCTTTAACCATTTCCTTCCACCTCCCTTACTATATTATAAATTTCGTTTACAATTTTAGAATCTAATGTATGTTCTGGTTTTTTGTTCAAAATTTCTCTGGCTTTTTCAGCAGCTCTTTCTTTTGTTGTCTTTGAACCATCATTAACCCATCTTTCATAGACTTTTCTGTTTGAGATTTTTGGATCAAAATGTTCTCTGAAGTAGTTCAGAGTATGTTCTGTTTCCAGGAAAGACCCACCGGGCCCTTTGGATATAATAATATCTGTTGCAAGATGTTCAGTGTCTACTTTTATGCCTCGCATAATTCTTTTTACCATTGCTACTATTTCATCATCAATAACTAACTGAGCAAGACTTTGGCAATTCTCTGTCTCATTTAGCCCCATTCCAGAAATATAGTTTATCCCTCCAATTGCAGGTATGAGAGCAGTCATCATCTTTTCGTATCCGGATTGAGTATCTGATATCAGACTATCTGTAAGTACACCTCCGCCGCGAGTAGGTAACTTATAGTAACGACCCATCTGTGCCATACAAACTTTTTGAAGCGCATATTCCGGTCCTCCCATTGTAACTGTTGTATATTTCATATCAAGATGTCTACCCCAGCTGCCATAGAGAACAGGAGTTCCTGGTTTTACCGCATAAGTAATAACTATGGCACTGAGTATCTCTGCATTTGCCTGTGATACTATTGATGCCAGTGTAACCGGAGAAGAACCGCCCCCTATCGGACCTGACTCTATACTTATAGGCAACCCATATTTTGCCCCTGACATAAGAAGTTCCACTTGTCGAGTGTCTTGTGATAAAGGAGAAAGGCAACACATATCCAAACAAATTAATGGTTTCTTAATAAACTCTTCTTGTGATCCTCTCAAAACCGTTCCCATCTTTACTAAAGCATCAACGGATTTTGGGTTGTAATTTTCACTCATGATGGGTTTTGTCTGGTAAATTAATGCTTCTGCCCATAGGTGAAGATCTCCTGTTTTTTCCGGCACATCGGAAGGAAATACATTTACATGGTTAAACTCACATCCAGGCAATGCATCCGAAATCCTTAAATGCTCAATTAAATCTTTTCTTATTGCCCTACGTCTTTTTCCTGTTTCAAGGTCTTCGACAAAAACTGCAAAACCCCCCGGTCCAAAATATACATTATTCCCTCCTACATCAAGCTTATATGAAGGATCTCTACCATAAAGTGAAAATTTTTCTGGTGTTGATTCTATGGCTTTCCGTACTACATCTGAAGACATTTTGACTATTTTCGATGACCTGTCTATCTTACAGCCAATCCCTTCAAGAAGTTCAAGACACTCATCATTTAATATCCTTATACCGCATTCTTCCAGTATACGTCTGGATTCAGTATCTATCTGTACTATCTCTTCCTGAGATAAAATTTCAAAGAATTTTGGTTTCATAAAATCATATCCTTTTTATTTTTAACCTGATTGTTTTAATATAGCTGCTTCCCTGCCAGGAGGGCTCAAAACCCATAGAATTTTCAATGTGTCATTATTATTATTCATCAACTGATGACTTTTCCCTGATGATGACCATATCGCTGTACCCGCTGTCACATCTTCTATTTCTTCTCCAACTTTTATACTTCCTTTTCCGGAAACAACATAAAACATCTCCCCTTCTATATGTTTATGTTCTTCAGATTTTCCACCAGGGGGAAGAATCGTTAATCCAACAGCAAGAGATTTGAGCTCCGGATTAATAGCAGGAGAAAGAAGAACCTTAAGAGTGCGCTTAAACGGAGCAGGTACCTTCATTTCAAGCGCGTTGTTTTCATGAATAATAATCATATCTTCAACTCCCTCAATTGCCACTTTGTAGTCCAATCCTCAGTAACTACAGGAATGCAAACTGCCCCATTTGCAGTAATTCGGGTCAATGCTTTCCTGTCTTCAACTGTTACAGCAACCTTACTCTGGGATCTTAATCCTGCGATTATGATTGAGCCTCTCTCACCAGGCGGACGATGTAATTCACCGGATAATGTTCGTTTGCGCACATTCCATTTTACTTTTGTCAGTTCCAGACCGCTGCTCTGATGAAATGTAGTCCCTACAGGCCATGGATGAGACCGTTTCCGACGGATAACCAGAAGTTTAACTGATGGGCCATAGAATGTTACATCCAGTTTACCGGGTAATGAATCATTCACTAATGCAGCAAAGTCTCCGGGATGCCGGTATGAACCTTTTGGCTTGAGTGGAACAGGAATTGTTCCCAGAAACTGTCCTGACCAGAATTCATATGCCCAATAACTTCTTTCAGAATCTAAGCCCAGAAGCTTAAAATCCACCCCAAATCTGAAAGGTACAGGGCAGCCGGACTCTTCCTTTTCAGGTTCAAACAGGTTAAAAACAGCTACAAGGTGCCAGCTGTCCCACTCTGATTTGATTGGAACATGCCAAATGTTCGCTCCCTGTGGTTCGATTGTGGATGGACTGTCCTTGTTTTCGCCTTTACACATTGCTGCATAACTACCAAGACTGATGCGAACAGGGTAGAATAGATCTACAACCACAGCTGGTTTTTGCAAAGGAGGAAGCGTAGCCAGCAAAACTTGCCATCTATCTTCCGGCAATATTGCCAGATTATCAGAAATATCAACATGCCCCGCACAAAGAAATGTGGCTGTAGCTCGCACGCGAGCCTCTTCTAAAGTTCCCGGCAACCCCACAACAAAACATGATGGCTGAATAAGTCCCCATCGTTGATTTTTAAAAAGATGTGTTCCTAACGCTGCATAAATTTCTTTTAAATACTTATATCCTGTTCCTGTATTGCCAGTATCTCTATTCGTATAAAGCAGGTCAACATAACCTAGATTAGCTGTTTCCCTGCCAGTACAATCCAACACCAGCCCTTTTTCATCCTGAGAATTCATTGCTTCGTGTATAATTCGGCTTACTATTCTCATTCCTTCATTTGCGTTACTGCAGGCTATTTGAGAATTATGATGACTGCCGGGTGTATGTAAGTTTCCACCAAAGTCCCACTTAAGATATCGAACGCCTCTCTTAGCAAGAGACATTATTTTTCCTCTAACCCACCCCTGTACATCAGGATTAGTTGCATCAAGCGTAAAAATTCTGTCATGCGGCTGCCAAAACCATTTCCCCATGTCTTTCAAATTGCCTTTTTTATCTTTTATCAGCCAGTCAGGATGTTCTTTAACAACAGGATGATTCTCGCTAACGCAGGTAAAACCCGTCCAGACACCTAATTGAAAGCCCAATGCCATAAGTTTTTTTGCCAGCCACTTCAAACCATGCGAAAAACGTTTATTTTCTTCAAAATACGTTGGTATATTATCTTTTTCCCAGCCTAAGTCAGTTTGAATAAAACGCAGTCCTATCTTGTCAAGATACCTGGCTTTGGCTATTTCAGCATTTTCAAGTAAATCTTTCTCAGTTACGCTCAAACGGTGGGAATACCAGCTGCACCAGTTTGCAAACGGTTTTTGCACATCGGTTATGCTGTAGCGTTTAGCAACTCTTTCTGCATACTTTTCAAGAAGAAGATAAGGATCGTCTCCAATTTCGATAACGAATTCTTCCAGATCAATACTCTGCCCGGGTTCTATAGGTAAATCAGCTCCGCAAAACCCTATTGACGCTTCAGTAAAATGATCTTCTGTCTCTAATTCAGGACAGATCATTGATATACGTGATGAATCTATTGAGGCGCCATCAACGTTATCAAATCCACACGATGATGTTTCTTCTTTTTTTATTTTTTGAGCTGATGCTTTTATCATTCCTTTAAAACGACTGAAAGTTTCAAAAGCAATCAAAACTCCCTTTTTGTCATGATTACTGTATGCCAAGGTTACGGCTTCGGAACAAAAAGAACGTTCTGTTCCGTCAAGAGCTTTAAGCCCGTCTATACCTGTCATAATTTGACCTATTGACCGTACCTGGCCTCGATAGGCTCTATTTTCAAGAATACGTACCTGTGACAACTTTGAACCAAACTCAAATTTTGATTCAGGCACATCACTTATGGTCAACAGATCAACGTGACTGAAAACAAACTGTTCCTTTCCCATATTTGTCAATGTGCTTTTCCACCTCAGGCGATTCGATGTTTCCTGTATAATGGTTTGTTTAATAGTTGCGCCTGTTAATTTGCTTTTCCAGATAAGTTCTGTATTTTTGCCTTTAAGTTCGTGAGATTTCACACCCTCCATATGGATTTCTTTATCATTAACTACAATCCGGCAGTCAGACGGGCCGATTTTAAAACCAGGCCACTCAGGCGCAGTGATTGTAAGAAGTCCATTATTTATTTTTATATTTAAACCTATCGATATCTTCATAATTGAGCTCCCTTGATTTTTCCATCATTTCCATTGCCGCTGCTGTCTTTTACTATGTCACCAGCCCCTTCATCAAAACTCCAGTACCCTACTAATCCTTCCTCTGCATGGGCTGAAGAACCAGGCGCAAAAGATGATAAAAGAAATACAACCAAAAAATCTTTAACTAACTTCATCCCGATTTTTTGTTATAGTTTAGCTATCAAAAGTTAATTTTTTTAACTTTTTTTTCGTTTTTGTTTTATTTATAAAAAGATATTGGCAATACAAGCTCTCCACACTTTCTTTTTCGCCTCAGTCCGCGGCTGGATCCGTGATCATGATCGTCGCAGTGGCTCTTTTGTCGCCCACGAGGTCGGTCACGTTGATCGTCCATTCTCCAGGCAGGTCGTTGACACCGGGAACAAACGTAAACTCGCACACACCGTCCTTTGCGCGGCGGGTGGTGGTAAACCGGGACCATTCGCTGCGGCGCTGCCACGCGTCTTCAATATCCACCCGCAACGGCAGACTGCCGCGAATAACGCGGCCGGACTTGCCGAGAACAACGACCTGGAACGTTACCGTCTTACCCAGCGCGGCCTCTTTCGGAAGATCTATCCTTACCCCGTCTATCGGCTCGGGCAGGGCTGCAATCAGTTTGCCGCTAGCTGCCGGCAAACCGATCTCAAAGTTTACCGCGCCATTGTCCTGCTTCTCCACTGTGATCTCCTTGCGCCGAATGGCGTCATAGAGGACAGGCCGCTTGGGATCCATAACCGTAACATCAGCCATTTGCGGCACACCCAGCTCGAACCGGACTTTGTGTTTGCCGAACCTGGGACCATACGTGCGGTAATCGTTGATAAGGAAGTGATATCGCACTTCACCTGCCTCCAGCGTGTTGGTGAGGACGCGCATACCCGACTGTACCGGGCCGCTGATCCGGACAGGCCCGCCGATTCCCTCCATGTGTTTTGCCAGATCAGCCGCGTATTTCTCCACACGCTTCCGATGCTCGTGAGCGGTGACCAGGTGTTCAGCGGCGGTATTTCCCCTGGTGTGGTGCTCGAACGCGAAGTTGTAGCGGGTGCGGATTGCTCCGGGCAAATCAAGGCGGAAGGGTTCGTTGACGATGACGCGGCCGCCGGCGGCGATGAACTCTTTAAGCCGGTCTGCCATGGACTGCGTTACCATGCAGGATAAGGGCAGGACGAGCGTCTCGTACCGGCTGGCGGCTCCTTCAATGAGGTCGTCGTCCAGGAGCACGTCAAACGGCGCGTGATTCATCAGGAGGAGCGTGGCATACGGCAGGGTCTGCTCGCCTGCCCAGCCTAGATTAGGAAGGTATGCCCCGGTTCCCCCGTACCCTCCGAACCAGGCGCCAACCGCCGAGGCGAGCAGGGCAACACGCGGTTTCCAGCGTTCGCTGTCAAGGATAGCCGGACCGTAGGGCTTGACCAGCAAGCGGGTGACTTGTGCTATCGCTCCCAGGGTCTCCGGCAGGTTCGCATTAGGGTCATTCCGCGGGTTGGTGAAGTCATTTATACCCCCTGGGTAGTATGTCAGCACGTCGGGACGCTGTGAGATGACCAGCCAGGTTGCCTCGCGGACGTAATCCGGTCCCGCTGAGAAATAACCCCGATCCCCATGGAAGTCATACTTAAAGTCGTTCTTGACGTCTGTCCTTGTCACCATCATTTCATTGTCACCCACAAGAAGCGTGATGTTCTGGTTGACCAGCAGTTTGTCAGGGCGCGCAGCGGCCTGCAAATAGGTGGTGTAAACCAGGTGCTTGATGTCCGGGGTGCCGTAGGTCCACGTCGCGATCATATCCAGTCCCCTATGTGAATGCCGCACGGGAGCGAGACGATAGGGATCGTGGAGTGTGATTAGCTCGGGATGATGCTTCTTTGCGGCCTCAGCCATCGCCGTATTCATTGCCGCCGTTCCCTGCCCCCCCTCCCACCACCATTTCAGGTAACGAAGGTGAGGGTGGTCATCGGGGATGATCCCGTTCTTGAACTCGGCGGGGTTTATATTTAATTTTCCATGTGTCCCTGGCCCCTCATCAAGCCCTGGGGTTTTTTGCGACGAAATCGGCAGCTTCGCCAGATCCAGGCCGATCTCCTTTTGCGCCAAACGGGCCATCTCGGGATGGATTGCGAGAGGAGGTTCGATCTCGGTATTCAGAAACAGGTAGCGAAACGCGGGGAATTCGGCCAGCGACTTCACCCATGTGTCGGCTGTGCGCCGCGCAAAGTCCAACGCCTTCGGCGCTCTGGGGTAGATGCCCTTTCCCTTTGACCCGTCCGCAAAGACGCCGCGCAGGTCTTGGCGATCCTGAAGGACCTTCGAATTGTACGGGGCGAGCATAAAGCCTCCGTCGAAACCCAGCCGCGCCGCCTGATCAAGCAGACGCATATCATTGGTGCGGCTAGAAGGCCTCTCGGTCGGATCCATCCGCCATAAAATCAAACCACCAGTATAACCGCACTCCTTTCGGAGGCGGGAGTCCTCGATTGCGTCCCCTTCGCGGCACCCATCGATGCCAAGCCAGTTCCATACCGGCATCCGTTCCGTGTCACGCGGCGGAGCTATAGTCAGCAGCATCCGTACACAGCCCACCTCGCGGCCGGCCTGCTTCAGTCGGGCTTGCACGTTATAGTCGCCAGGCCGCAGGAGGATCGTATCCACCTTGAACCGCGCCTCGCCTTCCTTCACCGGTACGGTTTGCGTCAGCCAGCCGCCTACGTCGAACTCAACTTCGTCCGCGCCGGAAACCGCCAGCCGCGCTACACAAGGCACGCCGCGGGGATAGACATACGCCAGGTTCTTGAACCGCGCCTCTGCCGCCTCGCCCTGCGCGCTTCCTGTGATAATCCAGCCCAGCGCGCAGAGGACAGTTACCGCCAGTGCCGCTTTCTTTATTCTTCCCATTTTCTTTTCCTCCTTTTTTCGTTATAGTTTAGTTGTCAAATCAATTTAAAAAATACCAAATTCTGAACCCTCTTCAACACGCCAGCTTCCGGCTTCATAATGTTTTTTTATTTCCTGAGCTGTTAATGCCCTGTTGTAAACCATGACTTCATCAATTGTGCCCTTGTATCTGTTCATATATTTAAAACCAATCTTCCACGTAGAACTGGTATTCATCGTGACATCTCCTTTACCTTTATCCTGAGAGGCATAATTGTCTCCATCAATATACCATCTATAAATAGAACCGCTTTTAGTCAGGGTGTAATATTTCCAATTGCCGAGGCCTAGAATCTCTTTAGTTGGAAAGTATATTGCTGTCGCCCCTGTGTGTTTTTCTCCCGCTGTATAGAGAAAAGCCGTATTAGGATGAGACGCAGTATATGGATGACACGCATATATCCCCCAAGCAGCGCCACTTTTAAAACAAATCACCCCTTGCCAACTAGTTTGAGCAGGGTCGATTTTTGACCAAAATGAAACAGTCCAATTATCAGAGGGGAAAAATACCGGCGCATTTGATATGGTAACTTCATCATCTATGCCATCAAAGCTCAAAGCATAACCCTTATCTTGTTTCACCCATTGAGGATTTCCACTGATTTTTCCATCCTTCTTGTTATCAGAAGAATCCTTGGCTATATCCCCCTTTCCTTCGTCAAAATTCCAGCAACCTACAAGTCCTTCCTCTGCACTGGCTAAAGAACTAAACGTAAAAGCTGATAAAAGAAATACAACCAAAAAATCTTTAACTAACCTCATCCTGATTTTTTTGTTTATGTCATACATGTCTTCTCCTCCTTGTTTAATTATCAAATTCTGATTAAAGTAACATTTATCTAATTTTATGCATATTTAAACATTACCAAAATCACCATGAATCGTGGGCAAACATATCATTCTTATTCGCGGCAACATCATCGTATGACAGCCACGAAACATGCCCATCTATAAAACAGTAATTGCCGCCGCCATTGTGCCGGGTAGATGCATTGATATAGTCAGGCCAACAAATCGGACACCTGATGACCTCATACGTGCTCTCATCAGTACCGGACGTTTGGGCGTCTCCTATCAACATTATTTCACTTGGCCGGAGTAGCCTGGATATCTTTGTATTGGGCGGTGTTGCGTAGTATAGTCTGTAAACATGTATGGTGGTGGTCAAAGTCCCCCCGTAAGATATCCCATAACCTGCACTATGGTTAAAACTCCTGGCTGAAGGACACAACCACACACTTGCTGGTTGTGAGCTCACCCATCCGTAATTCACATTCTGCCACTCTACAGGAGGCAGATAACCTCCGTCTACCAGAATATTGGTGTAATATGGCGGGTAATCCGCCGGGTTGCCGCTACAAAAAGGCGGCAGCCAGTCATCATAATCATCGGCATACATCTGAAACGCCAATCCTAATTGCCTGAGATTAGATACGCATTTTATTCGCCTTGCCATCTCCCTTGCCTCACTAAGCGCTGGTAAAAGTATGGATGCAAGCAAGGCTATAATAGCTATCACGACCAAAAGTTCTATTAAAGTAAAGCCGTGTAAGTGCTTATCCCTAAAGGAGTTACACTTATTTCGCTTCGCCTCACCGACCAAACCGTGCGTGCGGTTTTCCCTCACACGGCTTTCCCCCTGAGTTTCTTTATGTAGCATTCGTTGAGTACTAAAGTAAGTTTGGAACATAACATACCCCCTTTTCATAAAAGAAAGCATTCGGCCATTTCCGAGTGCCAGATATACCTTTTCGTTGTTTTCGTCGTCTCCAAAATATACGAAGTTGCGCACATACATAATTATTCAGACTAATTGCTGCTGCATATGCATTGCCTATACGAAAATAATTAGCCCACCCCCTTACCTTCCTGTTGATTTCCGCTATAACCTCTTTTAACTCCGTTCCCAATGGAAAGCCTTTGATGACTTCCTTTATTCTCTGCCTTATGGACTTCATCGTTTTCTTTCTTGGGTATTTTACCCGAACCTTCCTTTCCAATCTTGCTGAATACCCTTCTCTGTAGGTAAATCCCAGAAAATCAAACCCTTCCCGCACATGACAAATCCTCGTTTTCTCTTGGTTCATTTCCAATCCCAACTTCCCTATTATCGCTGCTGCTCTTTGTAAAGCTTGTTTCGCCGCTTCTTGCGTTCTGCAAAGTATCACCATATCATCCGCATAACGCACCAGCTTTCCGTATTGCTCACTCCATTGTCTATCAAATTCATGCAGATAGATATTGCTGAGCAACGGGCTTAAAACTCCGCCCTGCGGACTACCGCTTGTTACATACCTCACCTTACCTTCTTCTAGTATTCCTGCTTTAAGCCACTTTCTGATAAGATGTAGTATCCTGCGGTCTGTTACTCGCTTTCGCACGCATTCCATTAGCTGTCCATGCGGAATTGTATCAAAGTAGCTCTTCAGGTCTATATCCACTACCCACTTACGATAGTTGACCTGTTTATGCACTTCCTTTACTGCTTGATGTGTACTTCGCTTTGGTCGAAATCCGTAGGAACATTGGAGAAAATCTGCCTCATACAACGGTTCTATTATCAGCTTTACCGCCATTTGCACCACCCTATCCTTTACTGTTGGTATTCCCAGCGGTCTTTGTCGTCCGTCTCCCTTTGGGATATATACCCGCCGTATATTAGCTGCTCTATACTCTCCTCTCTCCAGTTCTTCCCGTATTTCTTCCATAAACTTACCTACTCCGTGCTCTTTAATCCACTTGATACTTTTCTCATCTACTCCACCACTGCTGTTCTTTTTCGAAACTCGCTTCCACGCTTCTTCTAATACATCTGTTCTCTTGACCTTGTCATACAATATCCCAAACCTTCTCGTTGCACTCTTCTTGGCTGCACAGTATAGCTTTCTCTGGAATGTCCTAACCCAACTCATTGATATGGTTTTAGCCTTTACGACACTCATAATAGGTCTCCACACTCCTTTGAAAACATACTCAAGCTAATGACCCTTCGCTAAGCAAGGTTATAGTGTCCTTGCTATCCTCGCTACTATGGTCATCTCCGACTTCCTGCATGCCTTTACCACAGCTTTCTGCATTTCGCCTTATACTGTAGCTTATCCCCAGTCGCTCTTTTATTCCTAACCACCACGAAGAGCAACACTCTTGGCGGTCTTGGTTGTTTTCTTTAGGGACAACCCCTTTCTTCGTCAAAACCCTATCTCTTTCTTGGAAACATACAGGCTCTCCCCAGTTGCTTAGATGAACTTTCAACACATGCTGCCGCCTTTTACACCGTCGGGTCATCAGGTGCTTACACCCATTTTCTTCCCTGATAATGGCAGGCTTCTCCCATAGAACGAAGGATTGCCTCCCGAAATCTCCAGCTCTATCAGTCATACTTGCTGGCTCACTTTTACGATGCCTACAGTCGTTCGTTTTACTACAGCCTATGTCTTTGCCTCGCCGCTCTGACTGACTACGAGTCGTTTGTTCATAACGAGCAAACTCCCCTTCTGGCGACTTTGTCACTGCGCATTGAGAACGTATGTTACCACACGCCCCAGCAGTCAGGCTACCTACCT
>JAUSPT010000037.1 GCA_030652805.1 bacterium
CGTTCACCAATAGAGAGCTTTTTCAAGTAGTCCAGTTCAAACTCCATTTCTTTTTTTTTACTACTATTATCTACCTGTAGTATAGACACAATATCACCCTCTCATACTGTAAAAACATATTACCATAAACCCTGATGATTCACAAGAAATCGAATTGCAGAAAGGTTTTTATGTTTTTTAGTCACTAATGCTTGATAGGGGAGTCTGGCGTTTGAAGATTTGAGCGTGGGTTTTGAGGAAAGGGCGCTGTCTCATTTGTCTTATTATTTAGAAGAGGTTCTGTCATATTTCCTTTGTGGTGACCTTTGTGATTTATTTGCATTTTATTTCCTTAATGTGTATTGATAAAAAAATTTACGTCATTTCTTCCAAACTCCAGGCAAAGGCCTTGATGCCTTCTTTTCCCAATTTTTGGCGCAAGCTTTTTATCCGCTCAATAAGCCTGTCTTTTTTATTATCTTCAACAGCAACTGCCAAAGCAGAATTTACTGTCGGCCAGATATGGGTGTCTAAATGCGGACCACTGGTTATTCCTTGTCCTTGAACTCTTGGCCACCGTGTAAATCCTTCTATCGCCAACTCTTTTAAAACTTCCATTACTTCGGTCTCAATAGCCACATTATATGTTATAAAGACCATTTTCATTTCGCCTGTCTCCTCTTCATCAAATTGTTATTCTTGAGATGCTGCTCAAATAAAGAATAGACAATGGGAACAATAATCAAGGTTACCAAGGTAGACACAAGTAGTCCCCCGATCACCGCACCCCCTAAAGGTCTCCATATCTCAGAGCCTTCTCCTCGAATCAGGACTAGTGGTAACATCCCACAAATGGTACTGAGTGAGGTCATTAAAACTGGTCTGAGTCTATGCTCACCTGCGGTTTGAATAGCTTCAAATAAATTGAGTCCCCGAGCACGTAAGATGTTTGTATAATCAACCAGAACAATACCATTATTGACTACAATCCCCATTAGCATAATCAGACCGATAAAAGAGGTGATGGATAAGGTAGTTCCGGTGAGGAGAAAAAACCAGATTACTCCTACAAAGGCAAAGGGGACTGAAAACATAATCACAAAGGGGTCTAATAGCGACTCAAATTGAGAAGCCATGACCATATAGACCATAAGAATACCCAAAATTAGAAGCATAATTAAGTCCCTGAAGGCCTTTCTTTGTTCCTCTACCTCGCCGCCAAAGCCCACTGATATACCCTCTGGTACATCTATCTTGGCGAGTTCTGCCTTTATATCGCTGGCTATCTGACCTAATGGACGGCCGTATATCCTGGCCTCAACCTTGACGATTCGCTCCTGTCCTTTTCTTTCAATCTCCAGAGGTTCAAGCTCCTCAGTAATAGTAGCGATATTCTTTAACTTGATGGCTTTGCCTGTAAAGGAGGTAATGGTGATATTTTCTATATCAGGGATGATTCTGCGATCCTTTTCCTTCAGTCGAACAAAGATATCATATTCCTCACCGGCCTCCCGGAATTTGGTAGCCTCCTTTCCATAGAAATGAGTCCTCAGGGTATCCGCAATCTGAGCCATATTGAGACCCAAAGCAGAAGCCCTCTTCCTATCTACCTTAATCCGAAGTTCAGGCCTACCAACATCCCTGCTTATCATGATATCAACTGCACCGGGAGTGTCTTCTACTATTTTCTTTATCTTAGTAGCTAATTTATCGGTCTTCTCCAGATTGTGCCCAATAATCTCAATAGATATGGGTTTGGCTCCAGCAAAGAGCATCTGTGCCATAGCGGCCCCAGCCCTTATATCTATTTTTCTAATCCCCGGGATACGGGATACCTTTTCCCTCATAACCTTACCAATCTCTTTAGTGGATCTCCCGCGCTCACCCTTCCTGACCAACTTCGCAAAAAACTTCCCTACGTTTGACCCTCCCTTCATACCCATGGTCTCCTCATAACCTTCTTCTGATTGGCCAGTGAAACCAGCTATATTTTTCACCTCTGGTACATTCTTCTCAAATATCTTCTCTATCTCCTGAGTAACCCTATCTGTCTCCTCTATTCTCATGCCCACGGGGAGCTCTATTCCCATATGGAATTCGCCTGAGTCTATCTCAGGGATAAACTCAGTGCCGATTATGGGGACTAAGGCTAAACTTAAGATAAAGATTAATACAATAATGCCTAAGGTTCTCTTACGATGACTAAGGGTCCAACCCAAAAGTTTTTTGTATCTTGATTCTACAATCTTAAACCAACGTTCGCTCAATTCATAGAAACGTTTTCCAAATCGTTTCTTAGGATTATCAGAAGGAGCAACCTTAAGTAGTCGAGAAGATAACATGGGCGTAAGGGTGAGGGCGGTAAAAAGAGATGCAAGAAGGGTAATGCTCATTACAAAAGCTAATTGTTTAAACATCACACCTACGATTCCTCCAAGAAACATCAAGGGAACAAAAATTACTATGGTAGTAAAGGTTGCGGACATGACAGCCAATCCTACTTCTGAGGGAGCAAAAATCGCGGCCTCCCTTAATTTTTCCCCCCTATCTCTGTGCCGAGTGATATTATCTAAGACGACAACAGCATTATCTACTACCATTCCCACGGCGATGGCCATACTAACCAGGGACATCACATTGATGGTATATCCGCATAGATACAGGAAAATAAAACCTATAATCAGAGAGAAAGGAATAGTTAATGCTATAATCAGGCTGGAACTCAACTGGCGAAGAAAAAATAGGCTAACCAAGATAACGAATATCCCTCCCCATATTACAGATTGCTTTAAGTTATCAATAGTCCAGACTATCAAGTCGGAACTATCTATTATGGGGAGAATTTCTATATCTTTAGGAAGGGTCATTTGTAATTTCTTAAGTTTTTCCTTGACTGCCTTGGTGATGTTGACAGTATTACCACCGGTCATCTTCTGAATCATAAGCATTAATCCGTATTCCCCATTGGTGCGGGCAAACATAGTCTGCTCTTTAAAACTATCCTCTACCTTTGCCACATCTTTAAGATAAAGTAAGATGCCCGCATGTTGACCAATTACTACATCTCCTATTTCATCCGGGGTTTCAAACTCTCCAGGCAACCGGATAATATATTCAGTCTTTCCTAATTTGAGACTTCCTGCAGGAAGGGTTATATTCTCCATGGCCAGAATTTGGACTACCTGCTGGATAGGTATGTGAAAGGCCTCTAAGCGTTCTCGATCAAAGTAGACATTTATCTGTCTCTGGAGTCCTGCCATTATCTTGACTGAACCCACCCCTGGTACTGTCTTTAAAGGGTCTACAACCTTATCATCAATGATATCGTACAATTTAAGATAACTCTCCTTAGCCTTTACTCCACATACCAAGATGGGCATCATAGCAGTATTGAATTTGAAGACCATAGGTTTCTCTATATCGTCAGGCAGGTCTTTTTTGGCAAACTCAAGCTTGTCTCGTACATCATTAGAAGCCTCATTCAGATCGGTTCCCCATTCAAATGTGCAGGTAACAATAGAGAGATTCTCTTTGGATTTGGAGGTAATTTTATCGAGGTTATTCACAATAGAAAGGCTATCTTCGATATACTTAGTAACCTTGGTCTCTACATCGGTAGCTCCCGCTCCTGGATAGATGGTTATGACGCTGATGGCCGGAGGTTCAATCTCCGGCATCAAATCAATAGGGAGTCGAGTAAAGCAAATTGCCCCCAAGATAAAAATACCCAGAAATAACATTGTTACTGTAGTGGGATGCTTTACTCCAAACTCAGGTAACCTCATTCTTGTGCTCCTTTAGATATAATCTCCACAGCCTGACCATCTTTTAAGCCCTGTTGTCCTGTTATAACCACTGAATCTCCCTCTTGAATTCCATCGGTTACTTCTATCTTATCCTCTTCACTCATCCCTGTTATTATTTTCCTTTTGCAGGCTTTGCCATCTTTAATTATAAAGCAATACATTTCACCATTTTCTCTAATAACAGCATCTCGCAAAATATATGGGACTCCTTTATGTTCTAAAACATCTATTCTCACTCTGGCAAACATACCGGATTTTAAGATATGTTCGGGGTTTGATATTTCAATTTCAAGCGGAGCAGTGCGAGTTGTAAGATCTATAACTGGGCTGACCATAGAAACCTTTCCTTCAAATATCTCTTCAGGATAGGCATCTACTTTAACCTGGGATAGCTGATCTTCTTTAACCTTGGGCAAATCCCTTTCCACAATGTCAATTTTTACTTTTATCACATCCATATTTACAATCTTAGCAATAGGTATTTGCGGTGAAACGTTTTCTCCTTTATCTACATAAATCCTACCTATTATCCCATCTATTGGGGAGGTAACTGGCGATTTCTCAAATTTTAATCCAATCTCATCTCTATCAATATAAGTAAGAACATCGCCTTTCTTTACTGCATCTCCTTCCTTGGCAAGTTTTTCTATAATTTTACCGGTCACTTTAGGATAAACTATTGCTTCATCTTCAGCCTTTATATCCCCTACGTAAGAAAGCACTTCCTTAATGTCGACTCTTTTTACTTTCGTTACCCTTACTGGAATTTTAGCTACTTTTATTTCAGCAACTTTTTTGCCACAACCTGCTAAGATTGAAATTCCAAGCACTAAGCACCAAATAACAAACAAATTACAAGCACCAAATATCCAATGACCAAAACTACTTTGCTTTGAATTTTTCCGCATTTTATCTCTCCAATTTTATATCATTTTTAACTAAAGTTAATCCTTCTGATTTGTCCAGATTGATGATAGATATTTCGTGATCTATCAAAGCCTTTATGTAATCCAGCTCAGCCTGCGATAATCTCTCCTGATAGTCCAGCATATCATGAGTGCTTACCTCGCCTGCTGTGTATCTCTCGTTTTGAACATTATAGTTCTGTGTCTCTGCTTCTCTGGACAATGAAGAAGCTTCAACCTGACGGTATTGTATATCAACTTCTCTTACCTTATCTCTTACTTCAAGAATGATATTCTGCTCAAGTCTCTTGAATGATATTAACGCCTGAATTTTTTCTAACTTTTTCTTATTATACTCCCCGCGCGCTTTTTTGTTTCCCAGAGGAACCTTAAAATTCAATCCAATGCTCCAATCCTCATAGTCTCCTGTTCCAACTTTACTGAGCGCTTCGTCAAGATTATCTCCTAGGCCATTCAAGCCAAAACTTCCAACTAGATCCAGAGTAGGGAAGAGAACATTCTTAGCTTTTTTTATCTTTATGTCCCTATTCTCAAGAGCAATCTCTTCCGAAGCATAATCAGGCCTGTATTGAAAAGCATTACTAAGACTTCTTGCAAGATCAACGTATTCTTTTGTAAAAACAGGTTTATCTAAAGGCACAATCTCAGTGTTCCAGAGGGATGGGTCATCAACCAGGCTTGTTATCAATTTCAACTCATCTTCAGATTTTTTCAATGTTGATTCTGCTGAAATTAGATTTTTTTGTCTCTTGGCAACAGCTGTCTTTGTCTCCAGCAAAGTCAGAGAACTTACCAGTCCCGCTTTATATCGTTTATTGTTAATCTGAAGCATGTCCTCTGCGCGCTTTAATGATGATTTTGCTATATTGTGTTTTTCTGTGTAAAAAATGTAATTATAATAAGCAGCTTTCGTTTTTGTTATTATATCTGCAACTGTATTTTCAAAATCTTCCTCTGAGATATTTTTATCATTTTTGGCAATAGTAATATCTGCGCGGTTTACCTGCACGCCAAATCCTTTAAGTAATGGCTGTGTGATCGTGATCTTGGCTTCTGATGTGTAATTGTCGTTCCTAAGACTGGCGGAAGAAGGATCATCTTTGCTTCTATTGTTTAGAAAGTCCATGTTGTATTTAGTCCCGGTATATAACTTTCCTGATAAACCTGCGTTAATATCTTCATCTCTTGAGTTAATTGTATTATCTGTGTATGCAGTGGAATTATTCTGGTTTGTGTTATCTCTGAGTTTATAAGTTGCATCAAAGGACGGCTCAAAATCTGAGCGAGCGATTTTTATATCAGATTCCTTTAATCTTGGCTCAATCTTTTTAATTTTGATTTCTGAATTATTCCTTAAGGCAAAGGCTATACAATCAACAAGTCCTATTTTTAAAACCTTTTTTGTATTAGCAGAGGCGATGAAATCCTCTTTTTTATAAGTAGGTATTTTATCTGTAGTTTCTGCCAAACAAATAACATACATAAATATGTTCAAGCATAGGGAAAAAAGCATAAAGAATAAGGCATATTTTTTATTCATCTTTTTACCCCGTTTAAGAAGACTTCCAACACTAAGGGTGCATTGCTCACAATTTCCTCTTTAGCTGGATTTCTGCCCTTTAACCAATACACAATGATATTATGGATAATACCTGTTAAAACATGCGCTAGCTTTTCCGCAGGATAGATTTTCTTGATACTATCTTTCTCCTGAGCTTCTTTAATAACACATATAAAGAGATCTAAGTGCTTTCTAAATTTATCTCTTTTATATACATCTATGTCTTGCATTACTTCTTTGAGACTGCTTTCTTCGTAGAAGTAAATCTTGAAAAAATCAACATTTTCTGCAACAAATTCAAGATTTGCGCTCACTAGCACCTTGATTTTTTTTATAGGGTCTCTAATTCTCTTTATTTTTTCGTTTATACGACTAAAAAGTTCATCAGTTTTACGTTCCAGCAGCGCAAGATATAAACTCTGCTTGTCCTTAAAGTAATTATAGAGTGTTCCTACTGCGTATTGTGCCTCGCTAGCGATATCGAGCATACTGCTGTTATAATAGCCTTTGGTTGCAAAAATTCTCTCTGCAGCACCTAGAATATCATTTTGTCTTAAGTTTTTGTCTCTTTCTTTTCTATCCATATGAATTTATATTCAATTAATGAGTTTATGTTCACAATATAAAATACAAATTCACTTTTGTCAACGATTTTGTCAAGCACCCTAGAATCGCTATTGGAAATAAATTGATGAGAAAAAATATTGAAAAAGCCTCGTTGGCAAGCGATAATAGGACTTGTGAAAACAAAACAACCACTTAACCAACGAGGTGAAACAATGGTACAACAAACGTTATAGTTTAGTTATAAAAAGTTGATCTTTTCAACTTTTTTTGCATTTTTACTTTATACGTAGAAACGCCACGACAATTCAAGCTCTCTGCCACCTCCTTTCCAGCTTGATTGATATTGATATATAGTATCATTTTTT
>JAUSPT010000038.1 GCA_030652805.1 bacterium
ATTCTTGGGGGCTTTTTAGGTGTGCACTTTTAAAACTTAAATCGCTTAAAAACTGTGCACTTTTAAATTTTAACTGACACCAGAATTCGTTGGCTTGACAAAAACTAGTTTATTTTTTATAATTACTTTTTAGAGACATTCTAATAAGGCTAATTTAGTTATGAGAACCATTACCTGCAATTTAAATACAATGAAAAAAATCAACAGGTTGAGAATAATGAATCTGTTGAATACAGAAGGTCCTCTGTCGCGGATAGAGCTTACAAAAAAGTCAAAATTGGACGGAAAGACTGTTACAAGCCTAACTAAAGAACTTATTGGGGAAAATCTTATAAGTTCTATTGGTTATAAATCTTCAACTGGAGGTAGATGTCCTGAATTACTTAATATCAATGCAAATGCAAGACAGTGTATAGGGCTTTACATGGATGGGGAAAAGATTTTAGCAATCCTATCTAATTTAAAAGGCAATATATTGATAAAAAGACAATTTCCCCTAAAGGTAGGAGCCTCAAGAAAAACAGTTATTGATGTATTTGAAAAATCTATACTGTCACTTACTGAACAGGCAGAACATTCAAAGCTACTGGGTATAGGAATAGCAGTTCAGGGTATAATGGATGCAAAGATGGAGACAGTGATACAATCTGCTTTATTCCCATCCATGGAGGGAATGAACCTGAAGAAAATATTGCGAAAGATATATTCTGCGCCAGTTGAGATTGAAGATTCTGCCAGATCCAAGGCTTTGGCAGAGAAGTGGTTTGGAGCTGCTAAAAAAATAGATAACTTCATTCTTCTTGATATGGGCCTGGGGATAGGCTGTGCTATCTTTGCGGAAGGGCACATTCATTATGGTGAAAATATGAGTTCAGGAGAACTAGGACATACAATAATAGACGAGAGAGGCACTTTGTGTCGTTGCGGGCATAGAGGATGTCTTGAAACTGTTGCATCATTAGAGGTTCTCGAGAGAAGAATAAAAAAAGAATTGGGTTTAAAAAGCACAAATCTTGGGGAAATTATAGAGCTGTTAAATAAAGAGAATGCTACTGCAAAGGATATTGTTTGTGAAGTAGGCCATTATATAGGATTAAGTATAAGCAATGTAGTAAATGTAATACACCCATCTCACATAATTCTTGATGGTTTACTAACTAGGCTTGGGAATATATTTTTTAATTCTATAGATGAGACTCTCAAACATTATACAATGCCTAGCTTTTACAATAATCTAAAACTTGTTCCAGCAAAACTGGGCGATGAAGGAGCGTCCTTGGGTGCTACTACGCTCCTGTTGCGAAAAATATTTGAAATGGAAGAACTGATGTGATTTTGTAGGAAGAAAAAAAGGAAAGGAGAAGTATTATGGATCTGAGTCAGAGAATCAAGCGCTATCGTGAGGCGGCCGTCAAAGCCGTCGAGTTCACGATCAGGTACCAGCTGTCTGACGGTGGATACATCTGGGATGGGTATGTCAAGAACGCCTACCACAAGCAGGTTTACTCATGGCCGCTGGCCGGTCGTTTCAGTGAGACACAGCGACTCCTGGACTGGGTCAAGAAGAACACGCTGCAATCCGACGGGCAACTGAAGGATTACCTCGGGGACGTCTACAAACTTGCATGGCTGGTTCACGGAGCCCAGCGGTTGGGACGGTTCGATGTTTCCTATCCGCTCGGATCATTTCTCTTCTCCTACCAGGCGCCCTGTGGTGGCTTTCCGCGGTACACTGCCGACAAGTTGATCCGGTCGGTGTCCACGGCCTGGATGGGGATAACGGCGCTCAGTTTTGGTAAGCTTGATGTGGCGGAAAAGACCGCGCAGTGCTGTATCAGCATGCTGGAGCAACAGCCTGATAAGAACAGGTTCTACTGCCAGATGACCGGGGACGGCAAGCTGGTTACCGAGAAGGAGGATCCAAAGGCACTGATAGTCGATATCGCCAAGCCCAAGCAGAACTACTATGAGCTGGGACTTCCCATGATGCTCATGTGCCGGTTGTATCAGGCGACAGGGAAGACATCGTGGCTGGATTACGCGAAGCCGTTCTTCGAGTTTAATCTGCGTTGCTACGACGACAAGTTCGCTTTCGTCTTCAGTGGAAAGACCGCCTTTGCCGCGGCGATCTATTACTCCATTACCGGCGACGAGAGGGCAAGAGATGCTGCGTATCAGTTCTGCGACTTCCTCGTGGAGACACAACTTCCAGATGGCAGTTGGCGTGATGAGATCAGTGATCCGGATGAACTTCTCTACTATGTTGACCACGCTGCCGAGTTCTGCGTGTGGCTACTGGAGATCGCGGCGATCATGGAGAGTAAAGAGAGAATATAACCTATAAACTATAACGAATCATAGGAGGATTTAAAATGAGAGATGAAAAGTTTACAGGAGAACAAATTAAACAATTGAAAGAAGATGCTTTGCGCTATATATGCCCGCATTCCGCTAAGAATGACGAACTGCTTGTAAATGGTCCTAAAATATTTGTAAAGGGAGAGGGCTGTTATATCTATGATGTGGAGGGCAAGAAATATCTTGATACATTCGCAACCCTGGTTACATCGATATGCGGACATGATCGTCCGGAGGTAAGAGAGGCAGTATATGAACAAATGAAGAAGCTGGAGTTTTTCCCCAATTATGTGGATAGCTTTACATTACCTCTTATCAAGCTGGCAAAGAAACTAGAAGAAATTACACCTGGAGACCTTTCAGTCTCTTTCTTTGTTAACAGCGGTTCAGAGGCTAATGAAACAGCTATAAAGATAGCCAAGCAATACCAACTACAGATTGGACAACCTAGTAAGTGGAAAATTATTGCAAGAAGATTCTCCTATCATGGGACAACCTTAGGCGCTGCATCAGCTACAGGTATACCTTCGTATAAGAAATATCTTGAGCCGTTGATGCCTGGATTTATATTTGCAAAGGCCGCTCGCGACTGCGAGTGTCCGGAAGGTATGGGTTCGAAAGAATACGGAAAAGTCTGCCTTAAGGAGTTAGATGATTTAATGCAATTTGAAACACCGGAGACAATCGCAGGTATGATAATGGATCCTGTGCCCGGATCGAATACAGCATATCCGATTCCTCCTGAAGGATATCTTCAAGGCGTAAGGGAACTCTGTAATAAATATGGAATAGTACTGATATTTGACGAGGTTCAGACAGGATTTGCTAAAACGGGAAAAATGTTCGCATGTGAACACTGGGATGTAACCCCTGATATTATAACTCTTGGCAAGAGCTTAGCAGGCGGGTTTGCTCCTTTGGGCGCCGCTGTAATGACAGAGAAAATATATAAGGTATTTAAGAGAGTTGGACATGAATTGAAAAGCGGAAGCACATTTGGCGGTCATACGGTTTCGTGTGCAGCAGCCTTGGCTAATATAGATATAATTGAAAAAGAGAATCTCGTAGCAAAAGCTGTCAAAATGGGGAAATATTTAAAGGGAGAACTGGAGAAATTGTATAAGTATCCTATTGTAGGCGATGTTTGCGGAATAGGAATGCTTCTAGCGGTAAAGCTGGTATCTGATAGAAAGACAAAAAAACCTCTGGACCAAAAACTCAAAGTAGGTAAATGGATAAGGGAACGCTGCTGGCAGCTTGGAATGATACTTCGCAACAACGGAGATATTATTGTAATTGCCCCACCTCTTATTCTATCTAAGGATGAAGCAGATGAGATGCTTAAAAAGATGGAGCAGGCAATCTCTGATGCAATGAAACACTTTGGCTTATGAGTACAGGTTCGCCGACGCAGGCAATGCTTAATATGGAGATTCGAAAATCTCAGATCGCTTTAAAAAAGGAATAAATATGGTAAATTTGGAAAACAAGATTGCGATTGTTACTGGAGCAGCACGTGGAATTGGACGCGGATGTGCACTGGAAATGGCAAAAGCTGGCGCAGATATTGTTGTGACGGACTGTGCATATCCAGAAGAATCACAAGAAGTAGCAGAGCTTGTTCAAAAGATAGGGCGCAAAGCAATTGTTGTCCCACTGGATGTTGCAGATAGGCAGGAAGTTAAGGATATGGTGCAAGCAGTGCGAGAAAAATTTGGCAAGATTAACATTCTTGTCAATAATGCTGCAGCAAGTGTTCACAAGCCGTTTTTGGAGATATCTGTTGAAGATATGGCGCACGTCTTGAATGTCAGTCTCTGGGGTGTGTTCCATTGCAGTCAGCTGATTGCATCTGTCATGGTCGAACAGGGTCAGGGTGGAAAAATTATTATTATTAGTTCACTTCATGCTTCCATCCCGAAAATAAACTCATTGGCTTACAATACGGCGAAAGCCGCCATCAATCAGATGGGCTATACAATGGCAGCGGAACTAGCACAATACCATATCAACGTTAATGTAATCGAACCAGGATCTACGGACACGCCGGGAGAACGCGCATTCTATACAGAGGAAGAGATAAAAAAAGAGGGGGAAGAGTTACCATGGGGACGATTAGCTACAATCGAAGACATCGGCAAAGCTACGGCTTTTCTCGCTTCTGACGCCGCCGATTACATCACTGGTGCATGTCTGCGTGTAGACGGAGGATTTTGGTTGCCATGGAGGTGAAAAAATCAAAAGCTACTATTACTAGGAGACCCACAATATAAGCAAATGTTAGAGTAATGAATAAAACAAGGGAGGGTTGTAAAATGTTAAGCATAACAAAAAAAGAAGAACTCAGGGACAAGGTGTGTAGCATGCTCAGTAATGTAGGTATGAAAGTTGATTGCGAAGAAATGAAAAAGATTTTGCTTGGTAATGGGTGTTCTGAAGCTCCAAACAGCCGCCTAAAAATTCCAGAAGAATTAATTAAAGAGTTTTCCACTTCTCAAGAAAAAAAATCAGATAAAGAGGATGAAAAAGAATTCCTTGAAATGACTCTGGAGTTTGGTGCTGCATATACCAAGTTTCTTCTTTGGAGTGGTAGAAAAGATGTGGTGAAAAAGAAATTAGAATCAGAATTTATAACAAATATTTTTGATGATGGTCCAACCAAGCTTTATGATTACAAGGAACATAAAGAGGTTCCAGTAAATACAGAGATATTGACTAATATGATGAAGTTAGCCCATGCAATTCCTGAAGTAGGATATGTTCCAGCCTGGTACCGTCAGGATGTGCCTCAGGAAACAGAAAGAATATCATCATTGATCGAAGCCTTAAAACTTACGGATAAAGTAGGAGGAGTTGAGTCAATTTCTATTGGACAGGTAAAGTATCTGATAGAAATTGGTGATATTATGGGAGAAAATCCAAAAGGATGTCCATATCTTCACGGCTCACAGTGTATGACTTCTCCTTTAATGCTTGAGGCAAGATCTGCAGATGAAATGATTGAGAGAAAAAATAGAGGGGTGGGAAGATATTATGTTGCTTCCATGATAACTCTTGGGGTTTCTACACCAGTGTCGCTATCAGATTCAATCATTTTGGGAGCAGCTGAAATTCTTGGGGGAATGATAGCTGCATATTGTTTAGATCCTGAGGCAGAAATTACAGGCAGAATGATTACATCTGTCCTTGATATGAAAACTGCAAATGCAACCATGTGCAGACCAGAAGGAGCCATTGTGAATGCAGGTGTTAGGGAATTATTTGATGATTTCTTTGGCTCTCAGATAAGAACAACCCCGGATTACATGACTACTGCAAAGGTTCCCGGACTTCAGGCAGTATACGAAAACTTTTTTTCTGGAAGTGCTTTTAGTAAAGTTATGAACTTGAATGAGGCTTTTTATCCTGGCGTTGGAGTATTAAACATTGCAGGAGCAGGGTCTCCAACACAGGCAATTATGGATATTGAAATAAAAAAATCTCAATATTTTCTTAGAAAGCAATGTGAGATTAATGATAGTTCTATGGATTTTAAGGAATTCTGTGAGGGCATATCTAATGGTAAGGAGTTTCTAAACAGCGATTATACGCTAAACCACTTTAGAGACATATGGTCTCCTTCCATATTTATAAGCGGGAATGCAGAATCAGGAGATGAAAAGAGTATTCTTGATAGATGTGATGAAGTATGGAGAGGTCATCTTAAAAATTACAAATCTCGAGAATTACCCGAGGAGAAAAGAAAGGCATTGGATGATCTATTAGCTAGAGCAGAAAAAGAATTATTGCGGAAGGAGGAATAATATAATGGACGGGGAAAAATTAACTAAACTACTTGATTTAATGTACAGGATACGTTTCTTTGAAGAGAGAACAATGGTGCTTTTTCGGGAGGGTTTAATAGTCGGTGCTCTTCACCATTATATAGGTGAGGAAGCAATCGCTGCAGGAGCTTGTGCTGCAGCGGAAAAACACGATTATGTTGTAAGCACTCATCGTGGACATGGACACTGCATTGCCAAAGGAGCTGACTTGAAGCGTATGATGGCTGAGCTCATGGGCAGGGAAACAGGCTACAGCAGAGCACGAGGCGGGTCCATGCATATCTTCAGCGTAGAGGAAGGATTGTTGGGAGGAAACGGCATTGTAGGTGGTGGTCTTCCTATAGCTCTTGGTTCTGCACTTTCAGGTCAATACAGAGAATCAGGACAGGTGACTCTCTGTTTCTTTGCTGAGGGAGCAGGTGCGCGAGGAACATTTCATGAATCCTTGAACCTGGCTGCCTTGTGGAAGCTTCCTGTTGTATATATATGCGAAAATAATCTCTGGGCAGCTACTACCTATATAAATTACAGCTTACCAATAGAGAATATCGGAGACAGAGCTTCCGCTTATGGAATACCTGGGAAGGTAATAGATGGAAACGATGTAGAGGAAGTTTATAAGACTGTGGATGAGGCGATAAAGAGAGCAAGAGAAGGCAATGGTCCTACTTTAATAGAGTGTAAGACATACAGGCATTATCCGCACTGTATGGTGATACCTGATACAAGGCCGCAGGATGAGGTTATGGAGTGGAAAAAGAAAGATCCTATTCCGCGTTTTGAGAAAAGGCTTCTGGAAGAAAAAGTAATAACAAAGACTGAAATGGGAAAGATTAAGAAAAAAGTCAAGAACATGCTGGATGAGGCAGAAGAATTTGCAAGAAAGAGTCCTCTGCCAGCTGTAGAGACAGTTGAAGAAGGACTGTGGGCATAAAAGGAGGTATTTGTAATATGAGAGAATTAACATATCTTGGTGCTTTAAATGAAGCTTTAAGAGAGGAAATGGAAAGAGATGAGAATGTTTTCCTCATAGGGGAAGATATAGGTTCGTTTGGTGGCGTTTTTGGAGTGGAAAAAGGACTCTGGGAAAAGTTTGGTGAAAAAAGAGTAAGGCAAACTCCCATATCAGAGGATGCAATAGTGGGAACTGCGGTTGGTGCTGCAATGACAGGGCTGAGACCTGTAGCAGAAATAATGTACATAGATTTTATAACATGCTGTATGGATCAGGTAGTAAATCAGGCGGCAAAACTCCGTTATATGTCAGGCGGTAAGATAAAAATGCCTTTGGTTATACGAGCGCAGGGTGGAAGTGGTACTGCAGAAGCAGCGCAGCATTCACAAAGTCTGGAAGCGTGGTTTGTGCATACTCCAGGGCTTAAAGTAGTAATGCCTGCTACAGTATATGATGCAAAAGGACTTCTAAAAACAGCAATCAGGGATGATAATCCAGTAATATTTTTAGAGCACAGAATGCTTTACAATATAAAAGATAATGTTCCGGAAGGAGAGTGGACAGTGCCGTTTGGTAAGGCAGAGGTAAAACATGAGGGAAAAGACATTACCATTGTCGCCACATCCCTTATGGTCCATAAGGCATTGGAAGCGGCAAAAGAGCTTGCTGATAGCATCAGTATAGAGGTTATTGATCCAAGAACATTGGTCCCGCTTGATATAGATACAATTCTGAAGTCAGTAAAAAAGACCTCTAAATTACTTGTTGTTCATGAAGCTCCTACAATAGCAGGAGTTGGTGCAGAAATAGTAAGACAGGTTGTAGAAAATGCATTTGATTATCTTGACGGAGCACCGCGTGTTCTCGGTGGTAGAAGTATTCCAATGCCTTACGCGCCAATACTGGAGAAAGCATGCACACCTCAAAAAGAGGGTATAGTCAAACTCATAAAAGAAATGATGTGATAATATGAAAATCTGTGCATTTCTTGGCAGTCCTAGAAAAAAGGGAAATACTGCCCGTGTATTAAATTGGATCTTGGAAGAGGCGAAAAATAATGGACATAAAATAGAGCTGGTATATCTTCAAGACCAGAAGATATCCGGTTGTAGAGAGTGTTTTGCTTGTCAGAAAATAGTTGACAGACCGGGATGTTCTATTAAAGATGACATGCAGAGACTATATCCAAAGATTTTAGAAGCGGATTGTATTTTGATTGCTACTCCTGTTTTTACGTGGTCTGTTTCTGCCCTGACAAAAGCATTTCTTGAACGAACATATTGTTTTGAGAAATTTTCTGAGGACGGTAGTTATATTTCCTTTGTGGAAGGCAAGAGATGCGGGCTTGTAGTAACAGCAGCTGGAGATGAATTTGAGGGAGCAGATTTAGTAGTTGAAAGCTACAAACGAATGGTTGAGTTTCACAGGATGAAAAATATCGGGCACCTTGTGGTCGCCAATATTCAGACAGAAAAAGATCTCGCAAAATCCGATATTAAGCAAAGAGCGAGACAATTTGGGAAAAGGCTGTGATTTTAACAGCGATTCGGGTTACTCTGAGCGGTAGCTGGTTTCAGTTGGCTACAGAAAGATAAATAATAGAAAGGGTTTAAAATGAGCAGAAAAGAAGTTGAGGTTTTATTCCTGTCAAGAGAAGATGTCGAAAGAAACATCGAGGTTAAAGAGGCAATAGATATCGTAGAAGAAGCTCAAAGAGAATGGGGCAATGGGCAAACAGAAAATGGGCCATTAATTCCAATGAAGTTCAAAGACATTCAACCTGAAAGACATGGGAATTTTATGTACGGTTGTGCATATTTAAAGAACATGGATGTTTCGGGGATGGTATGGACTGCGGTTTTCAGGGATAATCCATCCAAATACGGCTTACCATTTGCCACGGGAATTGAAATAATTAACGATACTGTTACAGGACAACCTTTAGCTGTTATGGAAAGATCAAAAATAACCGAAATGGTAACTGCAGCTACATCGGCTGTGGGAGCAAAGTATCTTGCAAGAGCGGATTCGAAAGTTCTTGGAATAGTTGGTTGTGGCGCACAGGGAAGAACGCATCTTCAGGCTATAAAAGAGCTCTTTGATATTAAAACTGTAAAAGTGTTTGACGCAAAAAAAGAATTTCTCGAAAAATATATTGAGGAAATGAGTGACAAAGCAGATGTTGATATTCAGCCTGCTGAAAGTGCAGAAGAAGTTGTCAGCAACTCAGATATAGTTGTTACAGTAATTAACCCTGCCGTGCCTTTGATAAAATATAACATGATTAAACCAGGTAGCTTGGTTATTGCTGCATGCGGAGCCAGGGAATTGTATGATGACGTATGCAATAAGATGGACAAGTTTACAGTTGATGATTGGGAGCATATTCTGGAAAGATATCGTTTCAAGGATTTCTTATCAAGGGGCATAATTACAAGAGAGACACCACATCTTGAATTGGGGAAAATCATAGCTGGCAAACAAAAAGGTAGAGAAAATAATAATGAGAAAATATTGTTTGTACATGCTGGAATGATAATAAATCACATAGCAATAGGACATTTGATATATAAAAAAGCGAAGGAAAATGGAGCAGGAAAGGAATTCAGGGTTTTATGATATGGAAGAGAGAGGAGAAAGTTATGGTCAACTGGGGAGTTATGGGAGCAGGAGGCATAGCAAGAAGAAGAACCATACCTGAAGGAATTGCAAAAGCTAAGAATGCAGAACTTGTTGCTGTTATGGACATTGATGAAAAGATTGCAAAAGATGTAGCAGATGAATATAAAGTCAAAGCATATACAAAAGAAGAAGAATTGTTAGATGATAAAAATGTTCAGGCTGTTTATATTGCTACTCCTGTTAATCTGCATTGCAAGCAAGTAGTTGCAGCAGCTAATAAAGGAAAGCATATATTATGTGAGAAATCCATGGCAATGACTGTTGAAGAATGCGAGAAGATGATTGAAATTTGCAGGGATGCAGACGTAAAGCTTTGTCTTGGATATATGATGAGATTTCATACGATTCATACAAGAATTAAGGAGATGATACAACAGGACTTGCTTGGGAGGATTGTTATGTCCAGAGCCCAACTGTCTTGCTGGTATCCAGAGATACAGGGCGCATGGAGACAAAAAAAGGAGCTTGGCGGCGGTGGCTCTCTCATGGATATGGGAACACACTGTATTGATCTTCTGGAATTTATACTGGATAGTAAAGTAGCAGAAGTTTCCTGTTTTACTGGCAATTTAGCTCATAAATATGAAGTTGAGGATACTGCAGTTGTCCTGATGCGATTTGAAAATAGCGCACAAGGTATTGTTGACAATTGCTTCAGTATACCTGATGATTCATCAAAAAATATGCTGGAAATTTATGGAACAAAGGGAAGTATTCTGTGCAAGGGAACAATAGGACAGGGTGATGGAGGAGAAGCTATTTTGTATATTGAAGAGGAAGGGAAACAATACGATGCAGACCAAAAAAGGGAACCTATTTCCTCTAGCGAAATAATAAACCCGAAACCGATTAATACCTACCAGGCAGAAATAGAACATTTTTCGGATTGTATTATAAACGATACAAAACCTTCTACTTCCGGTGAAGATGGCATATGGAGCCAAAAAGTTGGTTTAGCCTGCTATGAATCAGCAAGCACAGGAAAGGTTGTAAAAATTAACAAAAGGAGATAATCGTAATGGAAAGACTGGTATATGTAAATGGGGAAATGGTTCCTGAAAGCGAAGCTAAGGTTTCTGTTTTTGACGTTGGCTTTCTCTATGGAGCTACGTTTTTTGAATCCGTAAGAACTTTTAAACACAAATTTTTTAAACTCGATGAGCACTTGAGTCGTCTTGAGCGCTCTTTACGCTACGCAGGAATACCTGATATTATCACAAAAGAGAAAATGGCGGATATTATGTCTCAGGTACTGGATGCCAATATTCATCTTACAGATAAAGAAGACGATATGTGGATGTGTGCAGAGGTTACACCGGGGAAAACATTCCCAATGCCTTTAATGAAACAAATAGATAAGACTCCGACCGTTATTGTTTATTCCAGTGCTATGCCGCATAGCGAGTATGTCAAATATTATACGCAAGGGAAACATGTTGTAACCTCTTTAATTAGAAATACATCCCCCCAAAATCTGGATTCACGCGCCAAGAATCGCAACAGAGTTCCTCATTTTCTTGCAAAATTAGAGATTGTAAAAAGAGATCCTGATGCTATTGCTCTTTTCCTTGACCTTGCTGGAAATATAACAGAAGGCACAGGCGCCAATATCTTCTTTGTCTTAGATGGCATCTTATTCACTCCTACAACAAAGAATATTCTGAACGGTATCAGCAGACTGACTGTTATAGAACTGGCAGAGAAAATGAATATAAAGGTTATAGAGAAAGACCTTACTTTATATGACGCTTATAACGCCGAAGAGGCATTCTGGACAACTACTTCATACTGTATTCTGCCTATTTCCATGATCGATGGCCGCAAAATCGGGGATGCGTATCCGGGTCCTTATGCGAAAAAGCTCCTGGATGCATGGAGTAAGGAAGTAGAAGTTGATATAATCGGACAGGCTCAGAAATTTGCAAATAAATAACAAAAAAAGGAGAAAACAAGGTGGATACTATTAAAATTATACAAATAGGGTTAGGCCCCCTTGGCCAAAAAATTACAAAATACATTCTGAAAAGAAGAGGACTTGAAATTGCAGGAGCAGTAGACTCTGCACCTGATAAGGTAGGCAAGGATTTAGGAGAGATCTGTTCTATCGACAAACTGGGTATACAGATTTCCAAGTCACTGGATATTGCAATGGGGAACTCCAAGCCTGATGTTGCCTTATTGACCACGGTCTCAGATATGGAAAGAATTACCCCGCAGATTGAAGAAATCCTCTCATACAGAATCCCCGTTGTTTCTACCTGTGAAGAATTATCATTCCCGTGGGAGACTTCTCCAGAACTGGCAAAAAGAATTGATGAAGCAGCAAAGTCCCACAATGTTTCAGTTCTTGGGACGGGCGTAAACCCTGGATTTCTTATGGATTTTCTGCCGATTGCAATGACAGGAGTTTGCCAGGATGTTAAAAGCATAAAGGTTTCAAGAATACAGGATGCTTCCTTTAGAAGAATTCCGTTTCAGAAAAAGATAGGTGCCGGGCTTACTTTGGAAGAATTTGAGGAGAAAAGGAAGTCTGGTACTCTGCGCCATGTCGGGCTTACGGAATCAATGCATATGATTGCAAGCAAAATGGGATGGAAACTCTCTAGAACAGAAGATATTCTTACACCTGTAGTCGCAGAACATGATATAAAAACAGATGTCATGAAGATATCCGAGGGTATGGCCCGAGGAGTCCAGCAGATTGGCAAGGGTTATGTTAACGGAGAACAGCTAATCACGCTTGAGTTCAGGGCAGCTATTGGCGAAAAAAACTCGCATGATACAATCCAGATAAAAGGAACTCCAGATATAAACTCAACAATAGAAGGAGGCGTTAACGGAGATATAGCCACATGTGCTGTAACTATAAATGCTATAAAATCAATTCTTAATACAGCCCCTGGTCTCAGAACAATGGCAGATGTGCCGGTGGTTTCTTTTTTTGACAGCTTGGAAGGGATTTCTTAATTATGATATGTTTGACTGGTGATATCCATCACGGCTCATTAAACACAAACGAGCAGAAATATATAGAAATTACGGATGACTCGGAAGTTAAGATATCCTGCAGATATCTTAAACTTCTGGAGAAATACGGAATAAAGGCAACCTTTTATGTAACAGGAAAAACGCTTGATGAAGAGTGGGAAGATTTTAAGCCGATAGCAGATTCAGAGCTAGTGGAAATTGGCGGTCATACTTATGGGGGATTGCCTATCAGTAATCTTTACAGAGCATGGTGTAAAATTACAGGAAAAGCACCTGTATCGCACAGTTATACACATGGTTCCTGCCTGCAGCAGAAAAAAGATATACAGAAGATGATAGATGTGGTGAAGACCAAGGCGGGCAAGAATATCGTGTCATGGCGCAGTCACGGTCTGGTTTTTGATGAAAACACCTATCCTTTGCTAGCGGAGATGGGAGTTCAAATGATTTCCGATGATCCGAGCTGGAACAAAATCTACGCTGAAAAGACGAAAGAGGGGCTGATTTCTCATCCTATGAATGTCATCATGGATCATGATCATATCTATCATGCTCATAGGACAAAGGAGTATGTTGATAATATGAAGGAAAACTGGCCCTGGCCTGATGACTCAACAGCTGACTCGTATACAATCGAAGAGTGGGGCAGGATGGTTGAGAAGCAGGTTCTTGATATTGAGAAAAAAGGAGGCATTGCAACAGTCCTCATGCATCCTATTTGTATGTATACCTCTGATAACTTCAAAACAGCTGAGAAACTTTTTAAGATTTTTTCCAAATATAAGACCATATGGGCTCGTGAAATTCCCGAGTATCTAAAATGACATCAAGAGAAAGAGTAAAAAAAGTATTGAATTTTGAGGTGCCTGACAGGCCTGCTATTGATCTTGGGTCAACAAGAATGACAGGTATTTCCGCATGGATATACAGAGAGCTAAAGAGACGACTAGGAATAAAATCTGATGAAGTTAAAGTATTTGATTTAAGCCAGATGCTTGCAGAAGTTGAGTTACAAGTTCTTGATAGATTAAGGTGCGATTTTGTTATGTTGCCAATGCAGAGCCTAAAATTTGAATTAAAATATGGTGATTGGAAAGATTACACATTCTGGGATGGACAAACATTTAAAGTTCCAAGTGAATTTAACCCAAGGGTTACAGAAGAGGGTACTTTACTTATAGGAGATACTCCCAATTGGAAAAAAGAAACTCGCCGTATGCCCAAAGGATGCAGGTATCTTGATAGAATAGAATATCCTGACATTAAGACAGTAGATTTTGACATATCTCATATAGACAAAAAGGACTGGGTGTTTTCAAAACCTCTTTCAGGCGAATTTTTAAAAACAGAAGAAAATAATGCTAAAATATTAAAACAATCAACTGATAAGGCTATTGTGTCTTCAGGGGGAATATCGGGAGCATGGGGAATGCCAGCAGGATATGGAGGAGTTATAGGATGGGGAATAAAGATGGCTCTTGACCCAAATCATGCAAAAGAATATATGATGGCAGAAGCAGAAGCATTGTCCAAGCGTATAAAGTTATATTTAGAAGCAGTAGGTAATTATATTGATATTATAGTTGTAAGTGGTACTGATTTCGGAGCACAAAAAAAGGAACAATTTAATCCTGAATTATTTAAAGAATTCTTCGTGCCTGCATGGAAAATAGTAACAGATACAATACATAAATTTGATGATATAAAAATATTTATTCATTCATGCGGATGTGTGAAGGATCTCATCCCCTACTTTATTGATGCAGGTGTTGATATTTATAACCCGGTTCAGTGGTCTGCGGATAATATGGATCGAGAGGAGCTTAAAAAAGAGTTTGGGAACAAGATAGTATTCTGGGGCGGAGCAGTCAATACGCAAAAAACATTTCCTTTTGGTACACCTGATGAAGTGAGAAAAGAAGTGAGAGAAACTATTAATATACTCGGCAGAGATGGAGGCTATGTGGTAAATCCAGTACATAACATACAGGCAGATGTACCAGTTGAAAATATAATTGCATTGTATGAGACTGCAAAGAATTATAGATATGGTTAATAAATAGGAGATGAATTATTATGAATTCTGACAAGATTGAAGATTATAAAAAACTGGCTACTCAAATCAGAGTTGATGTTCTTAAGATGATCTATAAGGCAAAAAGCGCTCATATAGGCGCTTCTTTCTCAATGGCAGACATACTTGCAGTACTCTACGGAGGCATCATGAAGGTAAACCCATCCGATCCCAAATGGGAAGATCGTGATAGATATATCCAGAGCAAGGGACATGCAGCAGCAGGTCTTTATGCAGTGCTTGCAGAAAAAGGGTTTTTCCCAAGGGATTGGCTGGAAACCTATTATCAGGATGGAGGACATCTTATGGGGCATGTATGGCACAAAGTCCCTGGAGTAGATGTATCCAGTGGTGCTTTAGGTCATGGACTTTCCATGGCATGCGGAATGGCGATTAATGGAAAATATAAGAAGAAACAATATCGGGTTTTTGTTATGCTCAGTGACGGAGAATGTGATGAAGGTTCGGTATGGGAAGCAATTATGTTTGCTCCGCAGCATAAACTTGATAATCTTGTTGCTATAGTTGATTATAACAAACTTCAGGCGCTTGGCACAGTGAAGGATGTTCTTGATTTAGCTCCTCTTGCAGACAAATGGAGAGCGTTCAACTGGTCAGTAAAAGAAGTGGACGGACATAATTATAAAGAAATTGATGACGCATTATCAAGTGCTCCTTTTGAACAGGGAAAGCCAAGCTGCATTATAGCTAATACAGTAAAAGGAAAGGGTGTAAGTTATATGGAAAATAAAGTAGAGTGGCATTATAAAAGTCCGGATGAAGAGCAGTTAAAACAAGCTTTTTCAGAATTGGGGGTGACGGAATGAGACCTGCATTTAATAAAACACTTGTTGAATTAGCAAGAGAGGATGAACGCATATTTCTGGTACTGGCAGATATTGGATTCAACGCAGTCGAACCGTTTGCAAACGAATTCCCTGACAGATTTTTTAACGTTGGTGTAGCCGAGCAGGATATGACAGGTATAGCGTGCGGATTGGCTCTGGAAGGCAATATTGCTTTTACTTATACAATAGGAAATTTTGTGAGTATTAGATGTCTTGAACAGGTGCGCAATGATGTATGTTATCACAATGTAAATGTCAAAATTATAGCAATAGGCGGCGGTGTTGCCTATGGAGCACTGGGCTCCTCTCATCATTGTGAACAGGATCTGGCGATTATGAGGTCATTGCCAAACTTAATAGTTCTCTCTCCTGGAGATGCTGTTGAAACAAGACTTCTAACGCGTGCAATAGCAGCACATAACGGGCCATGCTACATGAGAGTCGGAAGGGGTAAAGAACTTGTAGTTCATAAAAGTGACCCGGACCTAGAGATTGGTAAAGCAATTACTATGCGAGAGGGAAACGACTTAACATTAATTTCAACAGGAGATATGCTGCCCTATGTTATGGATGCTTCTGAGTCCTTAGAACAAAACAGAATTAATGCACGTGTCTTAAGTATGCATACAATTAAACCTTTAGATAAGGAAGCCATAATATCTGCTGCACGCCAGACAGGCGCTATTATAACAATAGAGGAACACAATATACTGGGTGGCTTGGGGGGCGCAGTGGCAGAAATTCTGGTTGAATCAGATTGTCATAAAGTCCCTTTCAAAAGGATGGGTTTAAATGATGCATTCTGCAAGAAAATTGGTTGCCAGAAATACCTGAGGAAGGAATATGGCTTATCAGTTGAGGATATTGTAAATACAGCAACATCAGTTACTGGTAAAAAACAATAAGGAGAGAGGAAGATGGCATATTCAGGGGTTCTGGAAGATATAAAAATATGTGTTGATCTAGGTATTCCAAAAAAAGTCCCGATTTTTGCTCTGGCAGAACTTTTTAATGTGCGAATGGCTGGAATGACCTATGAAGAGTATACCTACAATGTTGATAAGCTCGTTAAGTGCGAAGTAGAAGCTGTAAAACGATTTGATTATGATTGGGTCTATCTTAATCCGGATGATAATATGGAATTCGAGCCCCTTGGAATAAAGACAAAGGGAGAGGAAAATGTTCCCTTAGGTGCATATGAATTTTTACCTGCTTCATGGGATACACTTAAAACTTTAAAGCTCCCTGATTTCCAGCGCGATGGAAGAATGCCGGCTTTTCTTGAGGCAATAAGCAGGATTAAAGAAGAGTTAAAAGATACCATTTGTCTTTGCGGCCGGGTAGCTGCTCCATTCAGTTCAGTAGCATTATTATATGGAGTAGAGAAGGCGTTGATGCTTCTCTTTGAGGACTCCGAATTGTTTAAAAAAACGGCAGATTTCTTTTTGGAACTTATGAGTGAATGGGGAAAAGCCCAAATTCAGGCCGGAGCAGATGCTATCTGGGTGGGAGATTGTGTTGCTTCCTCTGGTTTTATATCTCCAAAACATTATTCTGCATTTGCTGCTGAAGGAGCATTAAAATTAAATAGAGCGTTAAAAAAAGAGGGAGCCGTCATTTTCTATCACGCTGGTGAATCATCTCTCCCGCATCTTGAATTAATGGCTGATACGTATCCGGATGCTCTTAGTATAGGCGGAGGGATAGATATTAGGGAGGCTAAAGAGACCGTAGGCAAAAGAGTCTGCCTGCTTGGCAATATTCACGGCATCAAGACATTACAACGAGGCAGTTCTGAATATGTAGAAAAAGAGACCATAAGAATTATGGAAAGCGGCAAGAAAAATGGCGGTTATATATTTAATTCTGAAGAAGGTATTGCTTATCAAACGCCGGAGCAAAATATAAGAATAATGATGCAGACTGCTAAAAAATATGGTAGTTATAAATAGAAAGGATTTCATTATGACCTCAAGAGAACGAGTTTTTGCCGCATTAGAAGGTAGAACGCCTGACAGAGTACCTATAATGGAACTGGTTGTGGATCAAAAGGTCATACAGGCAATTCATCCTGGCATCTCATACTATGATTTTATTGAAGAAATAGGTTTTGATGTTGTATGTGTAGGCATGAGTACAGATACCGATAAGATAGAATGGATTGATAAAAATAAAAAAATATTCAAAGGTAAATGGGGAGAGACAAGAGCCTTCACAACAGAAGTTAAGGCTGTTCCTATTCCTCCATATCCCATACAAGCAGAACAAGACCTAAAATCATATACACCTCCTGATCCCAATGATCCTGACGCGTTGGGTGATCTTAGGGAAGTTGTTAAGAGATTCAAGGACAAAAAAGCTATTGCATGGGTTGGAGGAGGTGTGTTTGCTCCGCAGCAGTATCTAAGGGGAGTAGAAGATTTACTTATGGATTATGTATTGAATCCTCAATTGGTTAAGAAGCTCGCAAAAATTGGAGAAGAATATTATATTGAATTACACAGAAGGGTCATAAAAGAAGGAGTGGATATTGTAATTCTTGGAGATGATTATGCCGGTAAAACAGGGCCTATGATGTCTCCGGCGCATTTTGAAAGTTTTATACTACCGGGATTGACTGCCATTGTTAAAGGAATAAAAAAAGCAGGAGCTTATTGTATTAAACACACAGACGGAGATATATGGAAAATCATTGATATGATTATCAAAACGGGTGTTGATGCTATTGGTCCGGTAGAGATCGGTGCTGGAATGGAGCTTGACAAGATTAAGGAAAAGTATGATATTTGTGTAGTTGGTAATGTGGATATAGATCTTCTTTCGCGTGGAACGGTTGAAGAAGTTGTTGAGGCGACAAAAGAGTGCATCAAAAAAGGAGCCTCTCGGGGAGGACATATTCTTTCGTCTGCTAATAGTATTATTTCTGCAGTTAATCCTGCTAATTTTTTGGCAATGGTTAATACAGCTAAGGAGTTCGGTAAATATCCAATGGAAGAACAATGAATATATTGCTAATCATGCCTGATGCTCTAAGGGCCACCAACCTCAGCTGTTGTGGTTATTCTAAAAACACCTCTCCGTTTATGGATAAACTGGCAAAAGAGGGCGTTGTGTTTAAAAACGCAATTGCTCAAACTGCGCATACTCATCCAGGCGTCGTTTCCATTTATACAGGACTCTATCCCGCCACCCATTGTCAACAAACTCCCGATGACTATGCTGAATTTGCAAAAACAGGCTGGAATAATGAGTGGAAAGCTCCTCTTAATATACTTAAAGAACATGGTTATACAACAGGCGGGAAACATGCTGATTCATGGTGGCCTCTGGGATACCTGATAGAAACAAAAGTGGATAAGATTTTCAATAAACTTATAGAGGATTATACAAACAGACCATTTTTTATGATGTGTATGCCGTATTACACCCATATTGCATATAACGCTGTGCCTGATTATGACAAACTGTTCTTATCTGAGGGTAATAAACTTACTGATAACTTTAGAAAATACATGGATATAATAAAGACGACAGGACATGGATATGTATTAAATCCAGAATTTGTTGGTAAAAAATATCAGGATGCAAAAACAGCTAGTGCATGGAAGGTATTTACCTTATCCGAGGAAGACAGACCATCTATAGTGGCTCTGTACGACGGAGCAGTAAGAAACCTGGATATGGAAATAGAAAGATACGTAAAAAAGCTGGAGGAATTAGGCATCTTAGATGATACATTAATTATCATAACTTCAGACCACGGAGAAGAAATATTGGAAAGAGGATCATTAGGACATGCCTCCTGTTCAATGGCAGGAACCCTGTATGACGAAAACATAAGAATTCCTCTTATCATGAGATATCCAAAGGCATTGCCGCAGGGCAGGGTAATAGAAACTCAGGTAAGTCAGGTGGATATAATGCCTACAATATTTGATATATTAGGTTATTCTATGCCTGAACTTACGGAAGGCCATTCACTCCTGCCGCTTATCAGAGGAAAAGACATTGATTTTGAAGAAGAGACACATTGCGAAACATTGGTTTGCGGTATGCAGACTCTGGATTGGGATAAAAGAATGAAGTGGGCCCTCAGAACACCGCAGTGGAAGCTTATATACAGTCAGGATCCAAAGAGCAATTATTACGAACTGTATAATCTAAAAAATGACCCAGAAGAGAAAGTAAATCTTATTGACAAAGAACCAAAAATCGCAGACGAATTAAAAAAGAAACTCAGGAAAAGGAGAGTCTAAACATGAAAGCAAAAGTCTATGAATGTCTTTATATCAATGAGAAAATGAAGATCGATGGTATTCTTAATGAGAAAGCATGGCAAAAAGCTAAAATACTGGATTTCTACATACCTGTCACACATAAAAAACCAATAAGTAAAACAGAGGCTAGACTGCTCTGGGACGATAAGTATTTATATGTAGGATTTAAAGCCTATGATAAGGATATATGGGGATATTTTAAAGATAGAGACGACCCAACATGCAGAGAGGATGTTTTAGAAGTTTTCCTTAAGACGGATTTTAAAAAAGAGCCGTATTATAATTTTGAGATTAACGCTTTAGGCACTGTCTACGATGCATTCAACATAAAAAGAAATGCTGCAGGTTCAGATCACAGATGGAAAAAGTGGAACTGCAAAGGACTAAAAGTTGGAATAAAAATCAAAGGGACTTTAAATAACTGCGAAGACGTAGACGAATACTGGCAGATGGAAGTAGCTATTCCATTTGCAAGCTTATCAACACTGAAAGAAAAAACTCCAAAAAATAAAGACCAATGGCTATTTCATTTAGCCCGTTACGATTATTCCGTATATCTTCCCAAAGGAGTAGAGCTGAGTTCATGCTCTAAGTTATCAGAGGTTAATTTTCATAAATACGAAGACTGGATGAACTTGAAATTCGTAAGATAGCAAAAGCCAGCAGTTGTATTCAAATTGTCAAAACTTGATTTCTGCTTTTTTTCTTGACACGTTTTTGTCTGTGTGTTAAATTACAGACAAATAAACAAAACAACAAATAGACAATATGGACGCTATAGAAATAGAAAGCAAAACACCTTTATATCTTCAGATGAAGAAAATCCTTAAGAAAAGATTTCTTTCTGGAAGAAAGGCAATTGCCAAACTTCCCACTGAAACTGAACTTGCCTTTGAATACAATGTTAATAGAGCGGTGATACAAGGAGCAATGAAGCAGTTATGTGAAGAAGGGTACCTATACAGAAGACCGAAACTTGGGACGTTTATATCGCAAAAGAAAAAAGATACTCTCCGAATAGCATATTATGAACCTAGTCCAGCTCACTACTTAATGAAGAAAATATTTTCTCTGTTTGAGAAATCACATCCCAACATCTCTATTGAAGGGACAGAATTCCCTGCCTCAGAAGAATATCCAGGAAACATTGCCGAACTGATTTCCGATAATAAGGTTGATGTTATAAAGGTAAGCGAATCACTATTCAGAAACTTTGATGCTCCTAATCAGTTTCATTCTTTAAATGGATATGCCAAACAATGCAAAGATAACACTTATCTTAAGCCATGGAATGCGTTCAAATCTGCAAATACTCATTATGGTTTTCCAATAGCTTTCTCTCCTGTTGTAATGGCGTATAACAAGAACATATTCGACAAGGCGGGCACTAGCTATCCAAAAGATGGATGGAACTGGAATGATTTTTTAGATAAGGCGAAAAAATTAACTGGTTCTGACAGATATGGATTTCTATTTTCCTCAACTCTTAACCGCTGGCCCGCTTTTATCTTCCAGAATGAAGGGAAATTACTCAGAGATGATGGAAAGTCTTTTGATCTATCCAGCGCTGAATCTCAAGAAGCAATAAGCTTCATACAAAATCTAATGCACAAGTGGAAAGCAGCCCCTGTATTTGGGGATCCATCGGAAAAGACTTCCTCTCTTTTTTCAAGGGATAAGATTGCAATGATGATGGCAAGTTACTATGAATTCAGTATTCTTAATAAAATCAAAGATTTTTCATGGGATATTGCTCCACTACCTGAGAAAAAATGCAAGGCAACGCTTTTATTAGTGGATGGATTTGTAATATCAAGAAAGACTACAAATTTTAATCTGGCTTCAGAATTTTTGAAATTTATTCAGTCCGAAACAGTACAGGAATATATAAGAAGCTTTAAAACACTTGTCCCTGTTAATAAAAATATAGCTGAAAAAGATGACAGGAAAACTCCAAAAAATTACAAAATATATAAACAAGTTTTGCCTTATGCTGAGCTACTGAATTTAGCTCACCATGGCACTCAAATAGAAATCTTGGAAGAAGAAACAAATCTATTATGGCATGGGCTGCAGAGTTATGAGGAGATGTGTGAGCATATAAAAAATCGGCAAAACACAAAATAATGTTTAAAACATTTGGATTTAGAATTTTAGGTTTGTTTAGGATTTAGAGTTTAGGGTTTAGGATTTGATATAAAGAGGAGGTAATTAAAAATGCTAGCTAGAATAAGAAAGATGTTGGGAAGGGCTGGATTTACGTTGATCGAGCGTGTGCCCAGCGAAGGCTGGAGGAGCTAGTCTGATGAAAAGAACAGACCCTACTAATTACCCAATTCAGGTAGGTAGCCTGACTGCTGGGGCGTGTGGTAACATACGTTCTCAATGCGCAGTGACAAAGTCGCCAGAAGGGGAGTTTGCTCGT